>CANINJ010000136.1 GCA_947468985.1 Bacteroidota bacterium | reverse complement strand
CCTGCTGCTCTAGCATCGGCAGCAATTAATAAAAAAGGAACTCCTGTAGTTATTACCCTTACACTTTCCTGTGCTTTTGAGATTTGTACAGCAGATAAACAAAGCATTAAAATGGCTATTCTTTTCATTTCTATTATAGAGTTATTATTAGACAAATATAGTACATTATTAAAGTATTACAAGTTTTTCAAACTTTTCAGTTTTTTTATTCGTTAAAGATGACTTTACGGTTAATTTATAAACGTAAACACCTTTTCCTATTTTATCGCCAAAATCATCTCTTCCGTCCCAAGATATTTCTCTAGAGAGAAATCCATCTGTGTTCACCAATTGATTTTTTGTCCAAACAATTTTCCCTGTAATTGTCATCACTTGAACTTGCACTTCTAAAGGTTCAAAAGGATGGTTATGTGTGAACCAAAATTGTGTGTAATTTACAAATGGATTTGGATAATTTAGCACATTTGTGAGTGTCATTGTTTCATCGCCAACAACAATAAATTGAATTTCGGCAGTGATTGGATTGTTATAAACATCCCACGCTTTGAAAGTTATAGTGTGCAAACCAACTGCCAAATTTCGAAATGGAAATTGCAATTTCCCTTTTTTATAATTGTCCAATTCCGTTTCATAATAATCGTTCATTATATAAGGAGCACTTTCGTTTCCGTCTAAAATAGCTACAATATCGTGCCCAATTCCACTTGCAGTATTGATTCCATTTTCATCTTCAAGAAATGCTAAAAAGAACGGAGAAGCATTCGTAATTCCGCCATTTACGAAAGTTTGATCGTTCATAAATAGCTTTACCGTTGGCGCTGTGGTATCGGCTGCTGCCAATGCGTTAATGCCTCCGATTTTAATTGTAGTGTCCACCCCAGTATTGTCAACAAACGCTTGATTTTTTTTGGAATAAAAACTGATTCGTCCATTTCCAACAGGGATTTTTATGTCTCTTGGAACTACAAAACCAAAATCAAACTGCCCATTTGCAACCGATGCATTTCCTCGGAAAATAGTTTCTCCTAAAGTCGTGAAATTGATTGAAGGACTGTTTCCATCATTATTGAAAGTGGCTTTAATAATGTTTTTATCAAAAATATTTACTGCCAAAGCACCGTTGTAAGTTGGTAAAAGCACCTCATTTTCATCTGTAATTTCGCCTGAAAGTTTTACATACGCCAAAGATTGAAAATCTGGAATTGCTCCTGTAATTGGAATATCATTTACTTTCGTTAAACGAATTTTAGGTTTCGGAATAGCCAACATTAGTGCTGGATCTCCAAGATAAAAAACCACATTTGAAGAAGAACTCGGATTGCTATTTTTTGCTAATCGCAATGCTTCTGCAATTGAAGTGTATTGGTTGGAACCATAAGAAAATAAATATTCTGATAATTTATCATTAAAATATTCCGCCGATCCTTGTCCAATAGAACGAATAGTTGTAATCATAGAAATGGCGCCGCCTTTTGGATTCCAATACGTATATTCCCCAGCAGTTGGTCGGTACGGATTGTCAAATCTTGAAAAATCACAGGTTATGGTTACAAACAACGGATATTTATATTGATTGCTCAAATTTTGCCCATCAGCTTTTTCCCAAATCCGTTCTCCAGTTAATCCATCTTCACCACCATGACCAAGATAATTGAACACTAAAGCTCCTTTTTCAAAAGCATTGAAAATATCTTCTCGTGCTTTTGGATAGCGATTTCCGCCCGACGAGGTTTCCTGAACATAAGAATCCAACAATACTTTTTTGACGTTTATGAAAGGTTTTTCCAACACAATTCTATCAGCCAATTGATTTTGTTTAGACTGTAATGAAACGTCTGAAGGTTTGTCGGAATCATCAGAAATAGCAACATAATTATTTCTCCAATTACCGTAGGATTTAATGTCGTTGTATTCAAAAACCTTGTTAATCATTTCTTCAGCTTGCGAAGTTGTGCTCACTAACATTCTTCCAACAGTAATATCAATTCCGCCAAAATAATAGGCGATATTTCCTTCTGTAGAATCCATATAACCATAAAAATCATCAGACGCATAAGAAGATTCTCCAGCTGTTGTGCTGTTTAAGGCGTGATAAATAGGAACGATATTAGAATTATTTGGAATTCTATTTTTATAATCAAAAGAAGCATCTCCAAAAAGATTGATGTATTTTACTTTTTTATCTGGAGTAGAAGCATTTTCATAGATATATTTTATGAAGTTTCTAATGGCCGCAATGTCTTGTTTTCCAGATGAAAATTCTTCGTAGATAGTTTCTAAAGTAACCACTTTCACATTCAGTTGGGAATAATTTCTATGAAATGCGGCTAATTTATCGGCTTGAAATTTTAAAAATGCAGGTGAAATAATTAAATAATCAACATCTTGAAAAACACCTTGAGCATTTTTAAAAATAGTACCTTTCAAATCTTGGTTGGCTACTTTTGTTTGGGATTCTTTCAAAGGGCTGTAATAATCCGCTTCGTCAATTGCGATATAATTTCGAGTTTCGCCCAAATTTGCTTTAAATGAAAATGCGCTCAAATTTGAATTTTCAACTTTCGTAGCATTATAAATATCGGTAATATCCCAAATTTGTTTAATTCCTGAAGCAGAATTCAATGCATATTCTGCAATTCCTGATAAAGTGCTCGCTTCTTTATATTGAAAACGAAATTGTTTTCCGTAGCCAGTTAAGTTTCTTTTTGATTGTAATATAATGTTGTCTAAATAGCCTTTTGCCGATGGAACGCCATTGTTGTTATATGTCAATTTTATTTTGATGGTATTTGATGCGGTAATTGTTGTATTTGATGGCAATGAGGCGATGCTAAGTTCTGTTCCTGATCCAGCAGTAATTAGTGATAAATTGATTGTTCCAACTAACTGCGAATTAGATTCTACTTTGAATGAAGTTGCATTATAGGCATCGGAACCCACCGTAATATTTAAATTAGGAAGTGAAGAAGTGACAGCATTTGGCACTTCAAATGTAAATTCTTGTTCATTATCAATATTGAAGGCTTCGCCAAACCACTGTCTTCCTGCTCTAACTATATTTACTTTGTCAACTTCGTGAAATTGATAATCATCAAATGTAGAAATTGTTTGAGTTGCTAAATCTGTTGGCTGTTGCAAATCTTGAATACGTTTTCCTAAATCGCCCGATGTTGTTGCGTAATAGTAGGATTTTGTGGCAAATAAATTACTATTGGTTTGACTTTCGGCATTCCAATTATCAATGCCTTCTGCATAAAAGAGGATGTAATCTACGTCGTTGAAAACACCGTCGCTTTCGCCAATAAATTGTATTGCATTTTCTGCTAAATCTGACGGATAATAAGTGCTGTTTAATAAAGGCAGCATTCTACCGCCATTTCCATAAATCTTAATATTTCGAGGATCTGCATTTACATTTAAACCAATTTGTTTTAAGAAACTTTTTGAAATTTTATAAACACCTGATTTTTCTACATAAAAACGATACCAATCTCCAGAAGCCAAAACGGAATTGGAAATCAAAGCAGTGTTATTTGTTTCCATTGAATTTCTTGAAATTCTACTATTAGAAAAATAATAAGAAAAGGAAATTATCTTTTTAAATCCCTCAGCGTCTTTTATAATAGGGGATAAGCTCAAAAAAGCAAATACTTTGTCTCTTGCAATAGTTGTTTTAATTTTAGCGTTTATAGTATTTGGAATAGACTTTATATTTAAATCTCCAAGTTGAGGTTGTGAAATAGTTTCAAAAACTACATTGCTAATTTGAAGGGAATTTTCATCTATTTCTGCCGATTGAGGCAAATTGAGGGTGTAAAGGATAGAATTGTTAGAGCTATTAAAAGTGAAATTTTCTGATTTAAATTGTGGTACATTTACTTTATAAGTACCAAATGATATTTCAGATTTGTCAACCCAAGTCAAAGTCACATCGCTTTTTTGTTGACCAAAACAAGCGGCAGAAAACAACATTAATAATAAAAATTTAACTTTCATAAGTTTAAGATAACGACAATTTAATTGAAATAGTGTAAGCCATAAATTAAATTTTTAGTGCAATATATATAATATTTGTTTTATTTTTGCGTTATGATGTTGTGTTAAAGAGAATATTGGCGCAAATTGTATTAAAATTTAAAAAAAATGTTGCGGTTTAATAGTTAATTATTATATTCGCCACGAATTTATTACCCATTAAAAGTATGAAAGCAAGCAAAATTATGGTTATCAATGTAGTACTTGGATTAGTTCTTCTTTTAGGAGTATCTAGTTGCAGTAAAAAATCCAGCTCTAAAGGTGGATCAACAGCTACAGGTTGGAAAATCAATGATAAAAAAGGGGGTTTCCAATATAACAGCAAGTTTAAGAAGCAAGCAACTGCTCCAGGACTTGTTATGGTTGAAGGTGGGACTTTTACAATGGGAAAAGTTCAAGATGACGTTATGCACGATTGGAATAATACTCCAAATCAGCAACATGTGGCTTCTTTTTATATGGACGAAACTGAGGTTACGAATTTAATGTATATGGAATACTTAGATTGGTTGAAAAGAGTATTTCCTCCAGAAGATGAAAATTACAAAAATATTTACCCTGGCGCTTCACCTGATACATTAGTATGGAGAAATAGATTAGGATATAATGAAACTTACACAAATAATTACTTGAGACATCCTGCTTACGCTTCGTATCCGGTTGTTGGTGTGAATTGGATTCAAGCAGTTGAATTTAGTAAATGGAGAACAGATCGTGTAAATGAAAACACCCTTGAAACAGAAGGTTATTTGAAAAAAGACGCTAAAGTGTTAGACGTAAAAGCGGAAAGTAGTTTCAGTACAGAAACTTATTTGAATGCGCCAAGTAAAACTTTTGGTGGTGATGATAAAATTGTATTGAAAGGACGTAAAAATTCTATGTCTAAACCTCAAAAAGTAGCTGGTGGTAAAGGACAAGCTGCAACTACTAAAAATCCTACAGGGGTTTATGCACAAAGATCTTCAGGGTTAATTCTTCCAGAATACAGACTTCCAACAGAAGCTGAATGGGAATATGCAGCTGCAGCAGATGTAGGGCAAAGAGAATATAATATCTATAAAGGGCAAAAGAAATACCCTTGGTCTGGTAGTTATACTCGTTCAGGAAAAAGAAAAATAAAAGGCGATCAATTGGCCAATTTCAAACAAGGAAAAGGAGATTACGGTGGAATTGCAGGATGGTCTGATGATGGTGCTGATATAACAAACGTAGTAAAATCGTATCCTCCAAATGATTTTGGATTGTATGATATGGCAGGAAATGTTGCAGAATGGGTTGCCGATGTTTATCGTCCAATGGTTGATGATGAGGTAAGTGATTTCAATTATTTCAGAGGAAATGTATTTACTAAAAATAAAATCGGAGACGATGGAAAAGTTGAATTAGTTACTGCCCAAAACATAGCTTACGACACTTTGCCAAATGGAAGAATTGTTGCAAGAAATGCTCCAGGGCAAATTGCTCAAGTTCCAGTTGATGAAAAAGAAACCTACTTGAGACAAAATTTTGACAAAAGTGACGAAAGAAACTATAGAGATGGAGACAAACAATCTACTAGATATTTTGATTTCGGAAACACTGATGAAGGAACAAAATTAGTTGACAGTAAAAGAATGTACGATTCTCCAAAACATAATGTAACTGTT
>CANINJ010000135.1 GCA_947468985.1 Bacteroidota bacterium | reverse complement strand
GCACCTATTATATTATATTCGGCTAAAGACAGGATTATTGCTTCTTCTAGATAGCGCAAATATTTATGAATGTCTGTAAAAAAATTATCTAAGTCTAAAATGGGATAACCCACAATTTGACCTGGTCCGTGATACGTAATATCGCCACCACGATTGATTTTGTAGAATGAAGCTCCTTTGGCTTCCAATTGTTTTTCGGATAATAGCAAGTTTTCTAACGAGCCGCTTTTTCCTAAAGTATAAACGTGCGGATGTTCAACAAATAAAAAATAATTTGGGGTCTCCAAATCGGTTTCCTCTCTCCTATTCTTGATTTTCAAATCCACAATTCCCTTGAACAATTCCTCCTGAAATTCCCATGTGGCTTTGTAATCTTTTAAACCGAGATCTTGAAATTGAATGTTTTTGTTCATTACATTTATTTGTGGTGCAAAGTTACAAAGTTATTTACGAAATAACTTTAAATGGAAAGTCAAATTAATTTTCAAATTTTCAAATTGCCACATTTTCAAATTTAACTATATTTGCAATCTTAATATATAATACAATGGCATTATCCGAGCAAGAAATCCTTCGTAGAGAAGCACTTCAAGAATTACGCAATTTGGGAATTGACCCTTATCCTGCAAATGAATTTGTAACCACCGCTTTTTCAAGCGAAATCTTAGCCGATTTCGAAAAATTTGAAGGTAAGGAAGTGGTTTTAGCGGGTCGTTTGATGGGGAAGAGAATTATGGGAAAGGCATCATTTGCTGAACTTAAGGATTCTGAAGGGCGTATTCAAATATATGTTTCAAGAGACGATATTTCTACCGACGAGGAAAAAACAATGTACAATGTAGTTTTCAAAAAACTGCTTGACATTGGCGATTTTATTGGGATTCGCGGAACGGTTTTCAAAACACAAGTGGGCGAAATTTCGGTACATGTTTATGGATTGACAGTTTTGGCAAAAGCCTTGAAACCGCTTCCCGTTGTAAAAACGGATGCTGACGGGAAAACGCACGATGCTTTTGCAGATCCTGAGCAAAGATACCGCCGTCGTTATGTGGATTTGACAGTGAATGACCACGTGAAAGAAACGTTTGTAAAAAGAACAAAATTGTTCAATGCGATGCGTTCTTTCTTCAATGATCAAGGTTATTTGGAAGTAGAAACACCGGTTTTGCAACCTATTCCAGGTGGTGCTGCGGCTCGTCCGTTTATGACGCATCACAATTCGTTAGACATTCCATTGTATATGAGAATTGCGAATGAATTGTATTTGAAAAGATTAATTGTTGGCGGTTTTGAAGGGGTTTATGAGTTTTCGAAAAACTTCAGAAATGAAGGAATGGATCGAACGCACAATCCTGAATTTACGGCTATGGAAATATATGTAGCTTATAAAGACTACAATTGGATGATGAAATTCACCGAAAATTTATTGGAACATTGCGCTGTTGCTGTAAATGGAACTTCGGAAGCTACTTTTGGCGAACATCAAGTGAACTTTAAAGCGCCTTACGCAAGAGTTACAATGACCGATTCTATTAAGCATTTTACAGGTTTCGATATTTCTGGAAAATCAGAAACAGAATTATTTGATGCCGCTAGAGGAATGGGAATTGATGTGGATGCCACAATGGGTAAAGGAAAATTGATTGATGAGATTTTTGGCGCTAAATGCGAAGGAAATTATATTCAGCCTACTTTTATTACTGATTATCCTAAGGAAATGTCGCCTTTGTGCAAATCGCACCGTGACAATGCTGAATTAACCGAGCGGTTTGAATTAATGGTTTGCGGTAAGGAAGTTGCGAATGCCTATTCTGAATTGAATGACCCAATTGACCAGCGAGAACGTTTTGAACATCAATTGAAATTAGCCGAAAAAGGCGATGATGAAGCAACCGAATTCATTGATGAAGATTTTCTTCGTGCTTTAGAATATGGAATGCCGCCAACTTCTGGATTGGGAATTGGAATGGATCGATTGATGATGTTTTTGACCAATAATTCTTCTATTCAAGAAGTGTTATTTTTTCCACAAATGCGTCCTGAGAAAAAACAAGTTCAAATTGAATTATTAGGCGAAGAAAAATTAATTATCGACTTATTGAAATCCAATGATAACAAAATGGATTTGGGGGTTTTGAAAATAAAATCAGATTTGAGTGGCAAAAAATGGGATGCTGCGATGAAAGGTTTGTCAAAACACGGATTGGTAAAAGTGTCTTTAGTTGGCGATAGTAAAATAGTAGAATTAACATAAATAAACAATTAAACAAATTTAAATGACCCTCAAAACAACAAAAATTATTGCATTTGCAATCGTTTGCTTATCAATTACAAAAATCAGTGCACAAACTTTTACATGGGGAACAGCTTCTCCTTCATTGAAAGAAACTGAAGCAAAAATCAATTATACTGTTGATGCAAAATTGTATCAAACGAATTCTATTTATAACGATAAAATATTCAATAGAACTGTGACGTCAAATTCCTATTCTTTAAGTAATTTGAACAAAGACAAAACAAATGATTTTAGTGTGGGACAACCAGTTATGGGACTTGCAATGCAGACGCATTTGGAAATGTTTCAAGAAAAAGGAACAAATAATATCATTTTTCTAGATGAATATAATTCCAAAACTAAGGAACGTGAATTGTATTGGCAACGTGTGAATTTGGAAACCAATGAAAGAACGAAACCGGCTTTGATAACTTCAATGCCAACTAGAAATTCAACGTATTACATTTCTCAATCTCCAAATAAATTGTTTTATGCGGTTGTAAAACAATTTTCTTTCGATAAAAAATTGAATGAAAAAATCAATGTAACACTTATAGACAAAGACTTTAAAGTACTTAAAGAAATTGCTTTTGAATCTCAATATTTAAACAAAACACAATCGGATCCAAAATTATATGTTTCGAATCAAGGAACTGTATTTGTTGTTAAGGAAATTGATTTGGCAAAAATGAAACCTTTCAAAACGGTTTATTTTTGGGATGGAAATGCAGCTTCAATGCAAGAAACCAGCTTAAAATTTGAAAACGATTTTCAGATTTATCAATACCAAGGGCATTTTGAAGGCGATGATTTTTATATCCACGGATTGTACACCAGAATTGGTTCAAAAGGAGTTCAAATGTACGGAGGAGGACTTCCAGCAGCAGGAATTTATGCAGCACGATTCAATGGAAAAGGCGAAAAAAGATACATTGAAGCAAATGAAACAGGAGAAATTCCAGGTTTAAACTTAAAAGATTTTACTTTTGACGGGTTGAAAACATGGTTGTTTGCTGATAAAATGTTTTTACAACAAAAAAACAAACCGCCAGTTCCAGGAGCTCCAGGTAGTTACAATTTTGAAAAAGACAATTTCTATTCTAATACAGCCTTTGTTTTTGGGAAATTAGACAATGAAACTGGGAAATTAGAATGGAAAAAAGAAATAAAATACGACGAGCCAAATACCACAAATGACAATGGTACGTTCCTTTCTTATTTACCAATATTAAATAATAACCAACTTATTATTTTGTATAATGACACTCAAAAAACAAAAATTGATCGCTATGTGATGGACGATCGTTTTACAGGTTTTGACACTTATGATGCCAATGGAAATTTAGTATCAAGCACATTAATCCCTGAAACAGGATTGGAATTAAAATACAGATACAATTATGGGTTTGAAGAAAATTTTGATTTAGACACTACGGTTTTGGTAAAAATTACAGATGGCAAATATATTGTTAGAGCTAAATCTGGAAGCAATGAGAAATTTGGTTATTTAACTTTTTAATTCAAAATAAAATGAAAAAAAATATCCTAATAACAGCATTTTTTTTAAGTTTTGGATTGGTAAACGCACAAAATATTCAAAATAGTAGTGTGTCGTTCACACAAACTCTTTTTCCTAAAAAAACATTGCCGGCAAGTGTAAAAAATTACAATGTTACAGTAACAACGCCTTATCTAAAAGACGATAGCTCCTTCAGAAAAATTGCTGAAGAAAAATATCAAAAAGACTTAATTGACTTTCCAAACGTAATAAAAGCTGCGGAGAAAAATTATACGGATGTTACATTAGTGGAATATGCTAAAAAAGTAGCTGAGGCCAAAGATATTTTCAAATTAGAATCGGACCAGTTTAACAAAATGAGCACGTTGGAAAGACTTGCTTTGATTGATAAAAAACCCGTATTGCGAATTCCTGAAAAGCCTTATTATTATGCACCACAACCACCAAGAGTTGAGTCAATAAATGTTGGTGATGTGATTATTTACAATCCGGAGACTTTGGCAAAATCCTATATAAAGTTAAATGGTTTTGGTGATGGAACAGATGGTATTCAAATTAAAATTGATTTTAAAGGTTTTGAATATGTTGAACCTGTCGCTACTCTTGTAAATGTTGAGAATTACAATCCACAAACCAAGGAAAAATTTTATACCAAGCAGACTCAATTTGTAACAAAATTCAGACATCCAACAATGTTACAAGTGAGTGTTGATGGTAAAAATCTATCTTCGGGGATTTTTCAAGGAACAAGTGAATTTCAAATAAAAACTACGAGTTCAAAACCGACTCGAATTTATATTGAAAGACAAGAAATAGAAACAATAATGTCAAATATCAATAACTACTTGAACGACCAATATGGCTATGTTAAGGTAAATCGTTATGCTATTTTGTATTCTGTGAAAAACAAAAAAGGAGAATATGATGATGTTGAAAAAGCGAGAGATTTTGCAATTTCGGGTTATAAAAACTACACAGAACACCAAGAAGATGCAGTAAAAGACATTGCAAATGCAATCGCAATTTGGGAAAAAACGATGACAGAAGTTAACTATGATGACAGTAAAGCTCGAATTGACGAAAAAGTAGGAACAGCAATTTTGAAGAATTTAATTTTTGCTACAATAATGACGAATGAATTTGATAAAGCGAATAAATATTTGACCGATTTCAAATCGTTGCGTTTGAGTTATGATGATAAGCAATATGCTGATTCTTATGAAAAGATATCCGCTGATTTAAAATCACGATTTGAAGGAAAATAATTAAAAAGGGAACTCAATGAGTTCCCTTTTTAATAGAAATTTATTTACAAACTATAATTTAGATTAACAAAAATATTTCTTCCTTGCCTAGGAAAATTATTCCAATCGGAATAGGTTGAATAATAAGTGTCAAGAATGTTTTCAATACCTAATTTCATTGTTATTTTACTTTTACCAAAAAGTAATTTGTATCCAAAAATACTATTTAAAATTGCGTAATCTGGCGTTTTATCTTCCCCATAAATTGCACTAAATTTATCTTGATTTGCATTTCCCTGAACAGAAAATTCTGCAGAAAACACGCCTTTACTAAACACAAAAGAAGATAAATAACTAAACGGACTAATGAATGGCAAATTCACATTTTCAATATCTTTTCCACGACTGTAAACCAATTGAGAATTCCATTTTAGTAGCTTCGAAAAATTGAATTCTGTAACTAAACTAACGTTGAAAATTGAAGCGTAATCAAGCGCAGAATATATTTTAACCCCATTTGCTCCAATTGTCATAGGAATCAAATTTAAACTTGGTTTTCCAACAATATAATTAGAAATATGAAAGTAGGAAGATGCTATTTTAGCACTACCTTTTTTGGTTTTAAACCCAATAAAAGCATTGCCTTCTATGGAATTTTCATT
>CANINJ010000134.1 GCA_947468985.1 Bacteroidota bacterium | reverse complement strand
CGGTGGCGGCTGCGGCCCGACGGACGAACCATTCGTTGAAGCGCAGCGTCGCAAACTGCGCGAAGCCGGATGCAACGCCTAAACTTGTTGACTGCCAAGGATTTATAGTTGCAGGAGTTGCAGATCCTGTTAATGAAGTATTTGCTCCGTTGCAAACTAAAAGATTTCCTGTTATTATTGGCAAACTATTTACTGTAATCGTTACCACATTTGAATAGGCTATTGGACATCCTGGATTTTGAACTACAACTCTATAATATGTAGTTTGAGTCAATCCGGCAGATTGAAAAGATGAAGCAGTAGTTGCAAGTGAAGTCCAAGGCGCACTCCCTGTTGTTGAAGATTCCCAATTTAAAATGGTACCTTTATATCCATTTACTGTTAAAAGTCCACTTGTACTTCCTGAGCAAATAGAACCATTACTTGATAAATTACCTCCAAAACTTAGTGGAGCAACATCAATTGTGAAATTTATTGGCGATCCAACACATGTTTGATAGGTTGGGATTACTGTAAAAGTAGAAGTTAGCAAACCGTTTGTAGTGTTCGCAACTGTAAAAGCAGGAATTGGCGAAGTAGTTCCTGAAGGAGTACTTAATCCAATTGCGGCATTATTGTTACCGCTCCATAAAAACGAAGTCCCAGTTCCAGTCGTTGGTGATGAAGCAATTAAATTTATTTGATTAACATTTACACCAGCACAAACTGAAATATTAGATATAGGAGTTACAACAGGTTTAGGATTAACAGTTATTGTATAGGTTTTCGGAGTACCAGGGCAACCATTAACTAAGGGACCATAAATTGAAGGCGTAACTGTAATTGTACTTGTTATTGGTTCCAAAGTTGAATTAACAGCTGTAAAAGTTGGCATTTCAGTAGCTGGACCACCCGTTAAACTTAATCCAATATTTACATTTGAATTAAGCCAAGAAAATTGTAATGTTGATGTTGTTGGAGTAGTTAGCGTTCCGGCTAATGTAATTAAAGGAACAGTTGTACCATCACAATAGGATAAATTCGGTAATGTTGTTGAAATTGTTGGAAGTAAATAGGTAAATAATGTTGTCGAAGCTATTCCATCAACATTAAAAAAGCCATTGGTTACTCCACAAGGAATTGTAACGTTTAACTGAGTTGTGGAAACAAATTCAACATTTGCAGAAGGAATTGGAAAAGTTCCCAATAAAACATTTGAAGTTGAAGATAAAGTAAAACCTGTCCCCGTAATCGTAACTACAGTTCCCGCATGTCCAGAAGTTGGAGATATTCCATCTACAGATAAAGCATTAAAATTTTCAAATTCAGTAGAATTTGTTAAATTCCTATATAGTACATCAGAATAAATACTATTGGTTATTAACAAAAAAATAAATGCAAAGAAAACCTTATATATAGTTAAACTTTTCATAACGAGGGATTTACAGTAAATTAATATAAATATAATTTACAAATTTAGTATTTTTTTTGTTAATAACTACACTTATGTGTTAAGTCTAATGTTAAATTAAAAATTTAAATTTCATAATACAATTCTTACTAATAAAAAAAGGCCCAACCATTAGGTAGAGCCTTTAATAAAAATGTAGCTATAATTTTACTTATAATATTTCTTGTATTTTGGATATGAAACCGCACCAATAATTGCTACTCCAGTCAAAGATTGCCAAATCCAACTCAAAGAATTGGCTTCACCGCTGGCATAAGAATGCAATCCTACAAGATGGAAATTCACTCCGTAATACGTGAATAATATCGATACAAAAGCAAACATACTCATCAAATTGAAAACCCATTTTCCTCGGAACATTGGAACAAATCGAGAGTGAATTACAAATGCATAAATCATAATGCTAATTAACGCCCAAGTTTCTTTTGGATCCCAACCCCAATAACGTCCCCAACTTTCATTTGCCCATTGTCCGCCAAGGAAATTTCCAATGGTTAACATAATCAAGCCAATTGTCAAAGCCATTTCATTGATATAAGTAATTTCCTTAATATTCAATGCCATCACTTCTTTATTTTTATCATTGGTAAAGAAAATTAGAACCAAAGAAACAAAACCTAAAATCATTCCTAATGCAAATGGTCCATAACTCGCCACAATTACTGCCACGTGAATCATCAACCAATAAGAATTCAACACAGGTTGTAGATTAGCAATATCTGGATCAATCCAATTCATATAAGCTGCCATCAAAATCATTGCTGTAACAAAAGCTGATGATGCAACCGTTAATTTAGATTTTCTATCGAATGCCAAACCAAAAAACATTGTTGCCCAAGACACATAAATTATCGATTCGTAAGCATTACTCCAAGGTGCGTGTCCCGAAATATACCAACGCGCTATCAATCCAATGGTATGTAAAGCAAATAATAATCCAATTACAACGTGCATTACGTTCACAGAAATCGCCATGAACTTATTGTCTTTGAATATTTTAACAATCGTAAGTAATAACATCAAAACGCCCGCCATCATATACAAATAAAACAGCTTTTTGAATACATCGTATTTATTATATACGATTTCGGCGGTAATTTTATCTTCACTTGGCATTACTTGAAATCCAAATTTTCGTTGGTATTTTTTAATTCCTTCTAAATAGAAATCAACATCTTTATAGCTATTTTTTTCACTCGCATTTTTCAATGAATTTAAATAAAGTGGAACAATTTGCGATGTAAATATTGAATCCATTCCTTTCAAACCTGCGTGACTTAATTCTAAATGAGAAACCCATTTGTTATTTTCATCTTTTGGAATTGGGAAAATACGGAGAATACTTCCTGATGTAGCTTGATTTAATAGATTGACTTTCTTATCTGTTTCCACAAAATCTTTCTCGAAATTATTTGGGTTTGCCGTTTTATAAGCTTCATCTAAATACGGCGATAATTTATAGTTTCCTTTATCATCAAAAAAGGCGATAAAAGGAGCGTATTGTGCTGTTTTTTCAATACCAATAATTTTTCTGATACTGTCATTTCCTGCTTTTATATAGATCAATGGAATTTCATACCAAGCCGTTGGAAATTGTGTCATAGAAAGAAACACCTGATCGGAATTCATTCCGTTATAGGTGTCTTTATGACTCACTTTTCGTAATAATTCTGACGAAAAAGTATTCACAGGCTTCATTCTTCCACCTGCATCTTGAATTACAAGTCTTCCAAATTTAGCTGCGTGTTCTTCTGAAACTTTAAATTTATGAATTAAAGAATCAATTTGTTTTACAGATATTTTCTCTTCTTTGTGTTGTGAGAAAACGCTACAACTTAACAATAACAATACAATCGTGATTAATTTAGACTTTTTCAATTTTACATCCTCTAATTTTCGTTTCAAATCTGCAAAACGAGAATACTTTGTAAACATAATAGCCATCAAACCAAAAAACAGCATAAAATAACCGATATACGTAATTATTGTTCCCCAATAATCGTGACTTACAGACAAAACTGTACCTTTTTCATCTTGATCAAATGATGATTGGAAAAATCGATACCCTTTGTGGTCTAATATGTGATTCATATAAATTTTTGCGTCAAATTTTGAGGTAGAATCTTGAACAGTAACATCGCTTTCAAAAGCAGAAAAACTCTTTTCAGTTCCAGGATATTTAAGGGCTTTGAAGTCATTTAATTTAATTTTAAATGGCAAAGTATAGGCTTTACTTCCATAGAAAAAAGTATATTCTAACTTCCCTATTTTCACAACTTTAGACTCTCCAATTGTTCCTTTTGTTCCCAAAAGCGTAACTTCTTTATTCTGACCTTCCGCATTTAAATTTAATATCAAAGCGTCTTCATGTGCCTTTGCTTTGTAATTATTTTTTGAAGAATAACCAATAACGCCTTTCATTGCTGGATCTGGAAATACAAATTGTGTTCCGCCAACATTATATAAAGAGCGCATCATCAACGGCTGAACGGAATCTTTCACAACAGTTCCTTTCAATTTGTCGGCCATTCGCATAAATTGTCCTTCAAAAGGAGTTTGAATTGTAGATGATTTTTCAGTTATCGTAATATTTGTAGCACCTTTCACAAATTTATTCAAAGAGAAAAGCATGTTATGAATATTTTGAACTTCCCCTTCTTTCAAAAAATGTTCGTGACGCGTTCCATCGCCAGATTCAACCATTTTAAAATACAAATTCCCTTTTGCATCGGGTTTAACAACTTGGTTGGCACCCAATAAATAATCTTTGTATGAAATTTTAAATTCGGTTGTATCGAAATTATTTGAAATAGAGAAATTATTATTGGTAACTGGAGAAAGCAACAACGATTTTTCAAAAACGCGACGCTTCATTTCCCCTTGATAATCGCCATCTACAAAAACCGTAAGAAACATTTTATCAGAATAAAACTGATTTTCGGCAGCACCTTCCCGAATTGGCATCATTCCTTCATAACTAATATATCTGGTTATAAATGCCCCTGATAAAGTAAAAATAAAAGAAACGTGAAGTAATAAAGTCGCCCATTTTTCTTTTCTTAAAAGTTTGTATCGTTTAATATTTCCTGCAAAATTGAGAAGAAATACACCCATAATTGCTTCAAACCACCATGCATTATAAACCCAAATTCGAGCCGTATCGGTATTGTATTTGCTTTCGATAAAGGTACCACAAATCATTGCTATTGCAAATGATAAAAATAAAAAGGCCATTAATCGTGTTGAAAACAAAAAGGAGAATATTTTTTTATCCATTATAGATGTGTTTTTAAAAGTGATACAAAAGTAATTCAAATTTGTCAAATTAATAGTTTAGAGAACTGAATTAAGTGTTTTTTAAGTGATGTTCTATAAAATATCTTAAAATCTAAATAGTTGAAAAAAAATCAATAATTTAGCCAAATGATAAAAGTGAGTATTATTGGTTCTGGAAACGTAGCGCAACATTTGATTGTAGCACTGCAAAATTCCATTATTAATGGTGCCGAAATTGAATTGGTTCAAGTTTTTGCAAGACAGAAAAATACGTTATCTCATCTATTAGATTTCAATAAAATAACTGAAGATTGGAGTACTTTGGCGGAAGCCGATTTATATATAATTGCCGTTTCAGACGATGCAATTTCTACTGTATCGGAACAAATTCCTTATAAAAACAAATTAGTTGTTCATACTTCAGGTGGAATTTCATTGGAAGCAATAGCATCAAATAATAGAAAAGGCGTTTTTTATCCTTTGCAAACCTTCACAAAAAACAAGGCTGTAAATTTCAAAATTATTCCAATTTGCATTGAAAGTCAAAATGCTTCCGATTATCAATTGTTACAAAAAGTAGCGCAATACATCTCGGATTCGGTTTTTGCAATTAATTCTGAACAACGAAAAGCATTGCATTTGGCGGCGGTTTTTGTGAATAATTTCACCAATCATTTGTATAAAATTGGAAATGATATTTGCATTGAAAACAATTTACCTTTCGAAATATTAAGCCCTTTAATTCAAGAAACTGCTGAAAAAATTACGCAGCTTTCGCCAAATGAAGCACAAACTGGACCTGCAATTCGCAATGATATTGAAACCATAAATGCTCATTTGACCTTTTTATCAGATGAAAATCAAAAAAATATTTATAAAATATTAACCCAATCTATTCAAAATAATGGCAAAAAGTTATAAGGAAATAATGAACGATATTACAACATTTATATTCGATGTAGATGGCGTTCTTACTGATGGTTCGGT
>CANINJ010000133.1 GCA_947468985.1 Bacteroidota bacterium | reverse complement strand
TCATAATTTAAAATAATAGAACATGATTTTAGAAATGAAAGTTCCCTCACCGGGAGAATCAATAAAAGAAGTTGAAATTGCGACTTGGTTAGTAAAAGATGGCGATTATGTAGAAAAAGACCAAGCAATCGCTGAAGTAGATTCTGATAAAGCAACCCTTGAATTGCCAGCAGAAGCAAGCGGAATCATTACATTAAAAGCCGAAGAAGGCGATGCAGTTGCCGTTGGAGCAGTAGTTTGCCACATCGATACTGATGGAAAACCATCGGGAGCAACACCAGTTGCAGAAAGTCCTAAAGTTGCAGAAGTACCAAAAGCAGCACCAGCAGAAGTAAAAGCTACTCCAGCAGCAGTTCCAGCATCTTATGCATCGGGAACGCCTTCGCCAGCAGCACGAAAAATATTAGACGAAAAAAACATCCAACCTTCTGATATTATCGGAACTGGAAAAGATGGAAGAATTACTAAAGATGATGCTGTAAATGCAGTACCAGCAATGGGAACGCCAACAGGTGGTTCTCGTGGTTCTGAAAGAACAAAATTATCAATGTTGCGTCGTAAAGTAGCGGAAAGATTGGTTGCTGCCAAAAACGATACGGCAATGTTAACTACTTTCAACGAAGTAAATATGACGCCAATTAACACGTTGCGTAATGAATACAAAGATGCATTCAAAGCAAAACACGGTGGAATTGGACTTGGTTATATGTCATTTTTTACAAAAGCAGTAACTAGAGCTTTGGCTTTATTCCCAGATGTAAACTCAATGATGGATGGTGATTATAAAATTGCGTATGATTTTTGCGATATTTCAATAGCCGTTTCTGGTCCAAAAGGATTGATGGTTCCTGTAGTTCGCAATGCCGAAAACTTAACTTTCAGAGGAATTGAGGCAGACATAAAAAGATTAGCCATCAAAGCACGTGACGGTCAAATTACCGTTGACGATATGACTGGCGGTACATTTACAATTACCAATGGTGGGGTTTTTGGAAGTATGTTGAGTACGCCAATTATCAACCCGCCACAATCAGGAATTTTAGGAATGCACAATATTATTGAGCGTCCTATTGCTGTGAATGGTAAAGTTGAAATTCACCCGATGATGTATGTTGCTTTGTCTTATGATCACAGAATCATTGACGGGCGTGAGTCGGTTGGGTTCTTGGTTGCGGTTAAAGAAGCCTTAGAAAACCCATTGGAATTATTGTGTGATAACAATCCTAAAAAAGCGTTTGAATTGTAATCGATTGTAATTAGGTTTTAAAATATAAAATCCCGTTTAGTATCAACTAAACGGGATTTTTTTAATAATTTAAGTAAAAAAAATACTTAATATTACATATAAAATTTAGAAATTTGTTACAGTTGGAGGAGTTGTTGTATAATCAGTAAATTGACCGTGTCCAGTTGAGTTCCAAGTTGTTCCATAATTTTGAACAGAATTCATGCTAAACATTGAATTTCCTGATAAATCATGATTAATATTAGTTACATAATGTAAATTATTAGAAGCTCCCATATCAAAATTCATATCGAAATGGTAATCTCCAATAGAGCTTCTAGTCCAATCAAAAGTGATGTTGAAATTTGAACTACTTGGAGTACCCAAAATAGAAGTGTTTATTGAATAATCCCAATGTCCAGCAGATCCATCTGTATTTTCCCAACCTGTTATTGAATAATATTCCACGGAATTTAATGTCATTGTGTAATTAAAGTGATACTGATTACCAATCAATTCGTAGGAATAGATTACTGTATATCCACCATAACTCCACGTGTTTGTTGTAGCGCTTTTTCCAGTAGTGTTATTCATATACATAGAACCCATGTTCATATACGCTTCCATTTGACTGATTTGCGAATAGGTTTGAGGAGAATTTTGTTGTAAATTTGAAGGTACTTTGGTGGCTAACTCTAACTTAGTTAAAGAAGGTTTAAAAGTAGAAGAGGATTCATTATCACTACTACAACTCGTCATAATTATCGCAATAACGATAAAACTTAAGATTTTTTTCATTTTTTTCATTTTTAAAGTTAAATTATATTACAAATATATTATTATTAACCAAACAAACAATTTATTTTGTATTATAAACAATTATGATGTTGAAAATCCAAGTTTCCCCCGTTTAGGTGTGAATCCTTTCATGTGTCACTATCATTGAAAAATTTATTTTGAAAAACAAAAAGTGATTTATAGTCCAGACAGTAGCGACATCCTGTTGTGGTGGGGTTAGCTACAATAGATACAGCGAATGGCGGGAGGAATAGTGTGGTGAAATCAATTCGTATGCTTCAAAAAGAAAAAATCCCGTTTAGTTGATACTAAACGGGATTTTTCGTTGCTATTTGAAAAGGTTTTCTAATTAAGAAACAAGGCTTGAGCTTGTAAATAAAATTAAAATAATTTTTTTCATTTTGGTTTGTTTAATTAATACTATAAACCACGGCTTTTAGGTTGTGGTTTAATAAATAAAAATTTAATTTGTGTGTAACGCTTCAAAGGACCCATCGGTTATTGTATGAGTAGAGCCCCCAATAGCATTTATAGTTCCTGAAAAAGTACCAATAACTTTTCCTGGATTACTTGGATTATCAACAAATGTATTTGATGATAAAGATGAAATATTTACATTTATTGTACCCCCAGATGTAGTCATATAATTTGAAGATGTAGTTGAATTAGTAACTATTCCTATCTGAACATAAGAACTTGTAGAGCTATTAAACGTAAAATTTCCTGTTGATACGTTTGGAAACGCAATAACTAAAGCTACCATAGGATTTCCATTTGACGATCCAGCAAAATTACTCCCCGAGTATGAAGAAGTACCACTACTATCTCCTGTCAATTGATTTCCTGACCATTGATATAAGACACCGTCTAATTTGAATTGCCACTTATAAACTCCTGATGCAGAAGAATCACTTGAAGAGCTTGAACAAGAAATAAGCAACAAACCTATTGTTAATCCTAAAATAATTTTTTTCATTTTTGTTTTGTTGTAAGTTTTCCTACTTCAGTTTTGAATTGGCTTTTCGGATTATTCCCAATAGTTTTAATCATTTATTTATGAGTAAAAGAGTTTAATAACGTTAAAAGTAATACAAATTTTTAACAATTTAATACAATATTAGTAATATTCATGAATTAATTATGTTAAGTCCCGTTCCCGAACGAATCCTTTCGTATGTTACTTTCATTTAGAAATTTACTATGAAAAACTAAACGTGAATTATTAGCCCAGACCTGTCTGCCGACAGGCAGGCAGTAGCGGCATCCCACGCTTTTGGGCGTGGATACAGCGAATGGCAGGAAGGATTGTGAAGGAGAAAATAAACCGTGTGCTTCAAAAAAATAAAATCCCGTTTAGTAATAAAACTAAACGGGATTTCTATTTTTATAAAATTACTGCTACGACGCTATTTCCAAGCGTTTCAATAAGTTTTTACTCAATGTATGTTCTGCATATTCTCGGTCAATTTCCAATGTTTTTTCATCAGAACTTGGCAAATCATACATCGCATCGGTAAGAATGGCTTCGCACAAAGAACGCAATCCACGAGCACCTAATTTATATTCTAAAGCCTTGTCCACAACAAAATCCAATGCTTCTTCTGTAATTGAAAAGGCAACTTCGTCCATCAAAAACAACTTTTGATATTGTTTGATTAAGGCGTTTTTAGGCTCTGTTAATATGGCGCGCAACGTTTCTCTATCCAAAGGATCCATGTGGGTTAACACTGGTAAACGACCAATAATTTCAGGAATCAATCCAAAATCTTTGATGTCTTTTGGGATAATATATTGCAATAAATTGTCTTTGTTGATATTGTCGGCGTTTTTAGAAGTACTGTATCCCATCGCTTGACGGTTCAATCTTTTAGAAATTATTCTTTCAATTCCATCAAAAGCACCTCCGGCAATGAACAGAATATTCTGGGTATTTACTTCTACAAATTTTTGGTCTGGGTGTTTTCTACCTCCTTTTGGCGGCACATTTACAACCGTTCCTTCTAACAATTTCAATAACGCTTGTTGCACTCCTTCTCCAGAAACATCACGAGTTATTGATGGATTATCGCCTTTGCGGGCAATTTTATCAATTTCATCAATGAATACGATTCCTCTTTCGGCTTTGGCAACATCATAATCGGCAGCTTGAAGCAAACGTGTCAAAATACTTTCAACATCTTCTCCTACATATCCCGCTTCAGTTAAAACCGTAGCGTCAACAATTGCCAAGGGAACGTCTAACATTTTTGCGATGGTTTTTGCCACCAATGTTTTTCCAGTTCCTGTTTGCCCAACCATTATAATATTAGACTTTTCAATCTCAACCTCATCGTCTAATTCTTGTTGCATCAATCGTTTGTAGTGATTGTAAACGGCAACTGCCATTACTTTTTTGGTTTGGTCTTGCCCGATAACATATTTATCTAGGAACGCTCTGATTTCTTTTGGTTTTTTAAGAATTAAATCCCCAACTGCTTTAGAACTTCCACTAGATTTTATTTCTTCTACAACAATTCCGTGCGCTTGTTCAATGCATTTATCGCAAATATGGGCATCAATACCCGCTATTAACAAATTGGTTTCTGGTTTTTTTCTTCCACAGAAAGAACATTCTAATTTTTGTTTTGCCATTTTTTTTAAGTAGCAAAGTAGCAAAGGTTCAAAGTAGCAAAGGCAGAAACTCTGAACCCTTGAACCTTTGAACCTTTGAACTTTATATTTATCTTCTCAACACTTCGTCAATCATTCCGTATGTTTTGGCTTCGTCTGCAATCATCCAATAATCACGTTCAGAGTCCAAGTGAACTTTATCAAAAGTTTGTCCTGAATGCTTAGAAATTATTTGGTACAATTCGTCTTTCAATTTCAACATTTCACGCAAGTTGATTTCCATATCTGTTGCAACTCCTTGCGCTCCGCCAGATGGTTGGTGAATCATAACTCTTGAATGTGGCAACGCCGAACGTTTTCCCGCAGCTCCTGCACACAATAAAACAGCTCCCATAGAAGCAGCCATTCCCGTGCAAATTGTTGCTACATCTGGTTTGATATATTGCATTGTGTCGTAAATTCCCAAACCTGCGTAAACGCTTCCGCCTGGAGAATTGATGTAAATTTGAATGTCTTTTGAAGCATCAGCACTTTCTAAAAACAACAATTGCGCCTGTACAATATTTGCAATTTGGTCGTCAATTCCTGTTCCTAAAAATATAATTCTGTCCATCATTAATCTCGAAAATACGTCCAATTGAGAGATATTTAATTGACGTTCTTCGATGATATATGGTGTCATTCCCCTTGGTGTCATTGCGTTTACGATTTTATCGTAATACAAATTATTCACTCCTTGGTGTTTTGTAGCAAATTTTTTGAATTGCTTCGCCTGTTCGAGCGCAGCTCTCGGGTCTTTACCGTAGTTCATTTTTTTTAATTTAAAAGTTTGAAAGTTCCTTGAAATTGATGCAAAGCATAAAATAAAAGAGCGCCAAAAATATTTTTTTGACACTCAAATATAACTCTTTTTTATTGTTTATCAAATGTAATAAAATCATAAATTTATAATAGTAAACTATTCAACTTTATGTGTTTTGACATTTAGACCTTTAAAACTGAAATTTATTCGCCGTAAGAAGCTTTGATAAATTCAGGATAGGTAACTTCTTTTACCGTTGCATTTGCTTTTTCTTTGAATAAAAGCAACAATTTATC
>CANINJ010000132.1 GCA_947468985.1 Bacteroidota bacterium | reverse complement strand
TCGTCCAATAAATAATTGACACAATTCATCAAAAACTCTTTATTTCCGTATAGTTTATTGGTCCATTTGTCATAACCAAGTTCTAAAGGTTGGTAGTTTTTATCCAATTGATTTCTGATAACATCGCCATCAGAAATAACAATCATTTTATTATTTTTCCCTTTGGATTCAAATGTTTTTTCCTGAAAAGGCATCACGCGGTTTTCAAAAACAGAATGAAATTCGCCTTCTAATAAAACGGCTACGGGAATATTTCCTTTGTTTTGGAATTCTGATTGTTCGGGTCTTTCTTGAACCATATCCAATTTGACTTCAACAGGCGCACCAACTAATTTAGAATAAGGCGAAGATTTCAATAACACCGTTTTCTTAATTCCATTTTTTAAGGTGTCAATTCCGCTTGCGAATTCAAATTTCACCGCATCAAGGTTGCTTACAATTGGATGTTTTGCCGATGGATAAATCATTGGCGAATAAAACCACGGAAACTGTGTGTATTGTGCTGCACTTCCTTTGTCGCCAGTGGCAAGAGCAATGGGTGTCGCCATTAAATCTTTCACCAAATCTGGGTTGATTCTCACGCCATATTTAAACAACATATCATTCAAATTCAAGTCGTTTGGAAATGCCAAAGTTGTTCCTGAATCATTATACAAACTGTCCATTTCCATATTCACTTGATCCACAAGCCACAATGTTTTTCCGCCGTTCATCACAAATTGATCCAAAACTAATTTCTCTTCATCAGAAAATTTTTCGGTTGGTTTTGCAATAATAGCCAAATCATATTTTTTTAAATACGACAAACTTTCATTCGGTTTTTTGGCTACAGAATCTAAAGTGAAGGTTCCGATATAGTAATTTTCGCGGACTTGCTTGATGAAATCTGCCATTAATAAATCCTGCAATTCGCCGTTACCTTTGATGATGGCAACCTTTTTTTCTTTTGCTTTAGCAATCGTATTAAACGCATTTGCAAAAGCATATTCCAAATGTTGCACCGAACTCACCACTTTTTCAGCGGTGGAAGCACCCATCATATTTTTCAACAACGGCACTTTCACACTTCGCCCGTGATAAGTTGCAATTGCCCACGGAAAAACCACTTCTTGCGTCTGTTTTCCTTTGTCGTCCAACGTTACATTTATTGGCGTTAAGCCTCTATTCATAAACGATTGCATTATCGTATCTTTTTCTTCTTCGTTTTCCAATGGATTGACGAATTGAAAAACAATATTAGAATTATAGGCTTTGAATTCTTCTAATAATTGTTGCGTTTCGGTTTGTAATTTCTTGAATTCACCAGGAAATTCCCCTTTTAAAAATACATCAATTATCAAAGGCTCTTTGATGTCTTGAATTATTTTCAACGAAGTAGGCGAAAGGGTATATCTGTGGTCTTTTGTTAAATCAAAACGATGAAAAAACTGACTTCCAATCCCGTTTAAAACGACTAGAACTACCACGGTAAATAAAACCGTTTTTAGGTTATTTTTTTTAATTTGATTCATTACAATTTCAAAGATTTTAATTTAAAAACAGTAAGCGAAAGGAATAAAATCGTGATACTCACAAAATATAAAAGGTCAAGAGTGTCAATTACACCGCGGCTCATACTCTTGAAATGGCTGTTCATTCCCAAATTTGAAATAAAATTTTCGATGCTTGGAAGATAAATTGCAATGCCATCAAATCCGAAATAGAAGAAAAAACATAAAAATACGGCAAGTAAAAACGCTACAATCTGATTGTCGGATAGGGTAGAAGTGAAAATTCCAATTGCCGAATATCCCGAAATTAAGAACAATAACCCAAAATAGGAACCAATGGTACTTCCCATATCGATATTGCCTTCGGGCATTCCAAGACTTGAAATTACATATACATATATAAAGGTGGGAATAATTGCAATTACAATCAAAAGTACGGCGCCAAAAAACTTGCCATTCACAATTTGCCAAATACTCAATGGTTTTGTGAGCAACAATTCCAAGGTTCCTTGTTTCATTTCATCCGAAAAACTGCGCATCGTAACGGCAGGAATTAGGAAAATTAATATCCAAGGTGAAATCGTAAAAAACGGACTTAAATCGGCAAAACCAGAATTTAATATATTGTATTCGCCATCAAAAATCCAAAGGAATAATCCGTTCAGAATAAGGAAAATAGCGATAACTAAATAGCCAATTGGCGAACCAAAAAAGGATTTAATTTCTCTAAATAATAATGCTTTCATTTATGTTAATTCGTTGATTTGTTAATTTGGTTTTTAAACCCGATTACTGCAAACTGGCCAATTTATCCACGCTCCACGCTTCGGGTTTGTCATTGAATAATTTTTTTGTGAAAGTCCGAATGTCATAAAAAAGTTCGGAATTTCTATAATTTTCTAAATCTTGTTCGGTTTCCCAATAACTATAGGTAAAGAAAATACTTTTATTGGTTTTATCCTGATACAATTCAAGTAAACGATTTCCTTCGGCATTTCGTATTTTCTCTTTCATTATTTCGAAATTTTCTAAAAAGGCAGGAATATGTTCCTCGTGAAAACTCAATTTTACTATGCGTACGAACATTGTTTATGATTTTAATTATATAAATTCAATCGTAATACTATCTCTATAATACAATCCCATAAGGCTTGAAGCACTTCCAACACTCAAAGGATTACTTCTGAAAATAGCGATTTCGAGAAATCCAGCTTCGTTAAAAATCGCTAATTTATCGCCTTCGTAATTCTTAATTGGATATTTCCCCGCATTTGCAATATCAGAATATTTTGCCCAAATATTTTTTATTGGACTCGATTTTTTCTGGTTTCGCTTTTGCAATAATGGAATTTCATACGGTCTTCCTTTGGCAACTTCCATAAAAAGTTTCTTCGTGATATTTGTAACCACATTTCCAAAATGATCAATATAAATTACATATCCCTTAATCGAATTTTTATCAGTAGCAACAACAGGTTGTAACTCTGTAACTTGTTTTATTGAAGTAATTTCTTTGCCAATAACATTCAGCAAACCGCCTTTTGAAAGGTGACTTGCAACGGTTACAAATACATCTAAATCAGTTGCATCTTCCGATAATCTATCGTGAATATTGATGGCAACAATTTTTTGTGGAACGACTTTTTGCGAAAGCATACTTAGAATTCCATTATCGGCACATATAAAAAAATGGTCGTTCCATTGCATTGCAATATGTTGGTTTTCTTTATTCAATTCGGCATCAACACCAATGAGGTGCACCGTGCCTTTTGGAAAACTCATATAGGCAGCACCAATTATGTAACTTGCTTCAACAGTGTTAAATGGATCGATATTATGTGAAATATCTACAATAGTGGCTTCAGAATTTTCGGTCAATATTTTACCTTTCAAAGCACCAACAAAGTGATCTTTGAGCCCGTAATCGGTAGTTAGGGTAATTATTGACATAAAATTGTTTATAACTAATTGGAGGAATTAATCCTAAAATTCATTAAATTTGAAATGCAAAGCTAATAATTATCGGCGATTAATTTTTAATTAAATCCAACACATTTGAACGAAAGAACAATCGAGCTCATCGACATCGCTCCAAAAGACTTTTGGGGCGCTCAAGACACTCATCTTGAAACAATTAAAAAGTATTACCCAAAGTTGAAAATTGTTGCCAGAGGAACAACAATCAAAGTCTTTGGCGAAAAAGAATCCCTTGATGAATTTGAAAAACGATTCAACCGATTGATGCTCCATTTCACCCGTTACAATAATATTGATTCCAATGTCATCGAAAGAGTTATCCAAAGTGATGTTCAAGACGACCGACGAATGGATTCCAAAGACAATATTTTGGTGCACGGCGTTGGTGGAAGAATTATCAAAGCAATGACTGCCAATCAGCAATTATTGGTGGACACCATCAACAAAAACGATATGGTGTTTGCTGTTGGGCCTGCGGGAACTGGAAAAACCTATACTGGTGTGGCAATGGCGGTAAAAGCATTGAAAGAAAAACAAGTCAAAAAAATCATTTTGACACGTCCTGCAGTTGAAGCGGGTGAAAATTTAGGGTTTCTTCCTGGCGATATGAAAGAGAAATTAGACCCGTATATGCAGCCTTTATACGATGCTTTGCGCGATATGTTACCCAACGAAAAACTCGAAGATTACATCTTGAAAGGAATAATTCAAATTGCCCCATTGGCATTCATGCGGGGAAGAACCTTGGATGAAGCCTTTGTAATTCTAGATGAAGCGCAAAACACAACCCATTCCCAAATGAAAATGTTTTTGACACGTATGGGAAAAAACGCAAAGTTTATGATTACAGGCGATCCCGGTCAAGTCGATTTGCCAAGACGTACCATTTCCGGACTCAAAGAAGCCTTATTGGTTTTGAAAGATGTCGATGGAATTGGGATAATTTACCTTGACGACAAAGACATTGTGCGCCACAGATTGGTCAAAAAAGTCATTGATGCCTACAAGCAAATCGAGAATAATGATTGATAATGTGTTCCGAAAATCACCTTTTACCGCTTGATTATTATAATGGTTTAAGTTTTTTTAGGAGCACACGTTTTCGTTTTTATCACACTATTCGTCCCACTATTCGCTGTATCCACGCCCAAAAGCGTTGGATTCCACTGCTATTGGGGCTATATTTCGCGTTTAGATTTGTCAATCTGAATTTAACCTATGATTTGTCAATCTGAATTTATTTCAGATTCTAATTTTATATTATTATCGAGGGCAATCTGTTTTCGAACCCTTACCTTGTTAGAATGTCATTGCGAGGAACGCGGCAATCTCATCATGAAATTCACTGTTATTTCTTTGTGTGCACGAGGAGACGCTCGCGCTAGCGGGGGAAATATTGTATTTGTTTTAAATTTCATCTTTCATTGAGTCCCAAAAATCAGAATCCATTTTTTTTATTTCAATAGTCTGTTCGATTTGCATTCCAAGACCATAATTATATATATGTTCTGCAAGTTGATTACCGTCAATTAATACTAAAGTAGTCATTCCATTCAAGTTAGCAACATATTCAATTGCTCCTTTTGAATAATATGATGTAGTAATAAAAACTCCTTTATTAGATTGAGCGACTGCTAATGCCCCAACAAATTTTTGAATTTCTTCTCTACCAATTACTGTATCAAGTTTATATCTTTTGGCTTGAATATGAATCCTCCCAAGTCCTAAAACATCCTCTTTAATAATGCCATCAATACCTCCGTCATTTGAAGCTTTTGTTACAAGCCCAGAATCTTTTATTTCACCTCCATATCCCATTTTTTGTAATAGTAATACAACAAGTTTTTCGAATTCTGTTGGAGTTTTACCTAAAATGGTATTTAAAATATCTATATAAACGGATTTTCTAATATTTGAAAATGAAGAATATAACTTCTCTTGAGGTGTGAAATCATTTGATGAATCGTCTATCTTAAATTCATCTTGTATTGTTTTTTTATTTTGTCTTGTTGGCTCTCTTTTGGCTAATTGCTTTTCAATAAAATCGTTTACATTTTTTGGTGTTTTTAATAATTCAATCCCAATTTCATTGATTTTATACATTCCTCTTTTAGGTTTTTCTAAAAGACCAGCCATGTTTAAGTAGCTTAATGCCCAAGAAACTCTATCATAAAATATGTGACCATTTCCAGACGGATAAACTTCATTAACTTCAAATTCTGATAAATTAAAATGTTTAGAAATTGGTTCTGTGAAATCACTCAATTTCATAGTTCCATTTTTTTTTAATAGTTCTAATATTGGAACTCTCATTTCATCGTGTTTTGGTATTGACATATTTTTATTTGTTTAATTTCTGATGGAATACAACTCATTTTTAATC
>CANINJ010000131.1 GCA_947468985.1 Bacteroidota bacterium | reverse complement strand
TAAATCATTCCAAAAATAGGGGTAGGATTTAGAAACCACTTCGGCATTTTCTATATTAATATTTGTTCTTAATGCCAACGGAGCAAAAGCCATGGCCATTCGGTGGTCATTATAGGTTGCAATGGTTTCGTTCGAATTTATTTTGTTTGAAGGCGCTAATGTCAAGCTTTCGTCTGTAACTGAAATTGAAGCTCCAAGTTTTGAAAGTTCTGTTTTCAAGACTTCCAAGCGATCGGTTTCTTTAATTTTTAGGGTGTGTAGTCCTGTCAAATGACATCCAATTCCTAAACCAAGGCAAGTCACAACAATGGTTTGCGCAATATCGGGAGTATTATTTAAATAAAGGGTTAAAGTTTGCTTCGCCTGTTCGCTATCGCTCGGGTCGAGTTTGAAATTGGGTTGTTTGACCAATGTCATTTTGTTTCCATCGAAATGGGTTTCAACGCCCAATTTTCTGTAAATATCTACCAATGCGGAATCGCCTTGTAAGCTATTTTGCTTGTAACTTGAGAGCGTTATTTGCGAACCAACCTCTGAAAGCGCAAGAATAGAATAGAAATAAGACGCGGAACTCCAATCGGATTCTACGGTTAGGGTTTTGGGTTTTAGGTTTTGGGTTTTGGGCTTAATAACAATTATATTACCACTAAAAGATGTTTCAACACCAATTTCTTGAAGCAAATTCAAGGTCATCTTGATATATGGAATCGAAGTAATTTCGCCTATTAATGTCAATTCCAAGCCGTTTGGAAGTTTTGGGGCTATTAATAAAAGTGAAGAAATATATTGGCTGCTTACATTTGCTGGAAGCGAAACCTTGCTGTTTGTGAGTTTTTGACCTGTAATTTTTATTGGGGGAAATCCATCGTTTTCAAGATAATCGATCTTGGCACCAAGTTGTTTTAGGGCTTCAACCAAAATTTTAATTGGACGTTCTTTCATTCTTGAAGAACCCGTTAATGTAATTGTTCTATTTTCTTGTGAAGCAAAATAGGCAGTTAAAAAACGCATTGCGGTTCCCGCATGGTGAATGTCAATTGTTTGGTTTGTAGTTGTTGATTGTTGATTGTTGGTTGACAAGGCGCTACTCATTACATCTGAATCATCAGAATTGGAGGTATTTTCTAAAGTAATATTTGGATACAAAGCTTGCAGCAATAACAACCTATTGGTTTCCGATTTGGATCCCGTTATTTTAATTTCAGAATTTAGATGTAAGACTTTATATTTCAGAAGTAAATTCATATTTTATAATTAATGAAGTTTCTCATTATTATGATGCCTGTCTTTATCACGAACCGATTTCAAATCCATTTTTTTGTCAAAAGCAGCTTGCAAATCAATTCCTGTTTGATTTGCGAGACACAAAACCACAAATACCACATCGGCAAGTTCTTCTCCTAAGTCTTTGTTTTTATCAGATTCTTTCTCGGATTGTTCGCCATAACGACGAGCAATAATTCGCGCCACTTCGCCTACTTCCTCAGTAAGTTGGGCCATATTTGTAAGTTCGTTAAAGTAACGAACACCGTGTTCTTTGATCCAATTGTCAACTTCTAGTTGGGAGTTTCTTAGGTTCATAGGTTTTTATTTTTACTATCAATAATTATAGTTACCGGTCCATCATTTACAATTGCTACTTTCATATCGGCGCCAAATTTTCCAGTTTGGATTTTTTTATCTAATTCTAATTCCATTTGTTGAACAAAATTCTCATATAATGGAATGGCAATTTCGGGTTTTGATGCTTTAATATAGGAAGGTCTATTTCCTTTTTTTGTATTGGCATGCAATGTAAATTGGCTTACTACAATAATATCGCCTTGAATATCTTTTACAGATAAATTCATTACGCTGTTTTCATCTCCAAAAACGCGAAGGTTTACAATTTTTTGGCTAAGCCAATGAATGTCTTCTTGTGTATCTGCATCTTCAATTCCAACTAAAACTAAAAGTCCAAAATTAATATTTGCTACTATGCTATTGTTTATTTCAACCGATGCTTTTGATACACGTTGTAAAACTGCTTTCATATTAATTGGTTTGTATTATTATGAGATTCTTCCTTCGTCAGAATGACAAAATTTCAAAATTATTATTTTTGAAATAACTTATAATTCATAACTCATAATTAAATTACTTATTCCTCGTTTCATCACTTGCAATTCTGTCTTCATTATAAATATCCGTACGGAAATTTTCTTCGTCTCCTTCTAATATTTTAAGGTAACTTTTATAACGCGACCAAGGGATTTCATCTTTTTCTAATGCCGCTTTTATAGCGCAATGTGGTTCGTCTTTATGCAAACAATTATTAAATCTGCATTGGTCTTTCAACTTAAAAAACTCTGGAAAATAACCGCTAATTTCTTCTTTTTCCATATCTACAATCCCAAAACCTTTAATTCCAGGTGTGTCGATAATTCTTGCATCAAAACTCAAATCGTACATTTCTGCAAAAGTTGTTGTGTGTTGTCCTTGCTTACTTTGTTCGGAAATAACCTTAGTTTTTAAATGTAAATTAGGTTCCATTGCATTTACCAATGTTGATTTACCAACACCAGAATGCCCCGAAAACATACTTACTTTTCCAATCATAAGTTCTTTTAACGCTTCAATTCCTTTCATTTCAGTAGAGGAAACTCGCAAACATTGATAACCAATTTCTTGGTAAATATGCTGCATATACAATTGTTCTTCTAATGTAGCTTCGTCAAAAGTATCTATTTTATTAAAAACCAAAACAGTCTCAATTCCATATGCTTCAGCAGTTACCAAAAACCTATCGATAAAATTAGTAGTTGTAGTCGGATTATTTATAGTAATTAGAAGAAAAACTCTATCAATATTTGAGGCAATAATATGCATTTGATGTGATAAATTCACCGATTTCCGAACGATATAATTCTTTCGGTCGTGAATATTATGAATCGTACCCGTTACCGTATCGGAAGTTTCTTCGAGTTCATAATCTACCCAATCGCCCACCGCTATTGGGTTTGTGCTTTTAATTCCTTTAATTCGGAATTTCCCTTTCATACGGCATTCTATAAAATCACCTTGTTCAGATTTTACAGTGTACCAACTTCCAGTAGATTTATAAACGAGTCCTGTCATTTGGCAAAATTAAGTCTTTTTAAGGAAAAACGGGAACTATTATTCCATAAAAAAAGTTGCCATTTATGACAACTTTTAAATATTTAGCAATAAAAATCATTTAGTATTTGCAAGCTTCGTTCATATTAACAATTAGGAAAATTAAAAATTAGGAAAATCTAATTCATTCTGAATCTTTTTATTTATTCTAATTTAGTTTCAAACTTGTTTTTAAAAGATCCAAAATTTATAAACCAATTTTTATAAATCAAAGATAATTAAAACTACCTACACATTTCCCAAGTTCTATCTTGATTATCAATCAAAGCTTGTAATTGACCTGAACCATCATATTGACAAGTAAATTTCATAGATGGCAAATTTGAATTGACTCCTGTAAAGTCAAAAGTTAATCTATATGCTGCTCCATAAACCCCTTCGTCTCTTATAGACCACTCTCCTTGAGTCATTTTTAATAGTTCGCCACTATTGTTATATAAATTAAAATAAGCCTTATGTGTTCCGTCATCCGATAAAGAAATTTGATATTTCCCTTTGTAGCTTTCAACACAATACTTTTTAGTTTGAGCGACTATTGAAAATGAAACAAGTAGAATACAAATTGTTAAAAATATTTTTTTCATTTTATATTAATTTAATTAGACACTAAATGCTTTTTACAATATTTTCGGAAACACCATCCCATTTATTGTATTACTTCATCGTAGAATATAAATCCTTTAATGTTTCTAAAAATTCTGGGATATCATCAACTTTAGACTCTGTCCAAAATTCTATTTGGTCACCATCCTTAGAAACGCCGGCTGGACCATAATCAATAATATGCATTGTAATTCTTGCCTTTTTTTCGTAGATAAAAAAAGAAAAAAATAATTCGTTAGATTTAAAAACATATTCTTTAGATTTTTTTTTATAAATGTTTTTAATTTCTGGGATAACATCTCTTTGAATACCTGTAATTAATCTTGACACATCCGCTTTATCAATAAAAATAGACCTTTTAATAAAGTTTTTATTTACCAAATTAAATATAGAACCCGAATTTTCAATTTCAATTCCAGCCTTTTGAGGTTTTACTTCTACGTCCAATTGAAGTCCATAAAGTTCAATTTTTTTATCGGGTACAATAAAAACTACTGGAAAAAGCTCAACTGTTTCTCCTATTCCTGATTTTAATAACGCGATTTTACTCCAATCTCTAAAAAAATTAAATTCTTTATTTTGATCGATATTTTCTCTAATTATTGAGGTGCCATTTCCAACGACAGTTCTTTTAACTTGACGGATTTCTTGACAAAAAGAGTTTACAGAAAAAAATAAGAAACAATAAACAATAAAAAGTAAATTGATTTTTTCTGTTGGAGACTTTATGTAATTAAGGTTTTTCATAATCATTTTTTTTTGTTAGTGCAATATAATCAGCCCTTTTAAGATTTAAGCAAATGTTAATGTTTTATTAGTATACAATGTTACAATAAAAAAAATTAAAAAACATAATTATTTTTAAGATGCCTAATAAATATCCCAATTATTTACGATAAACTCAGTATATTTCTTATTATATTAAATTAATAAATAACATTAATATAATTATTTCGTGTTTTAGTTATTCATTATTTTTTCCTGATGACCAATACTTTCTTGGTGAATTGCCTTAAATAATCTCAAAATGAATTCTTCGCTTAACCCTTTTTCTTCTCCGTCAAGTACCATCTTACCAAGAATTTCATTCCACCTTTTATTTTGTAAAACAGCAACATTTTTAGATTTTTTCAACGCGCCAATTTGTTCAGCAACTTTCATTCTATTGCCCAATAATTCTAATAATTTAGAATCTGCAATATCAATATTGGCTCGCAACTTAATCATTTCAGTATTGTAATCGTCTTCTTCTGTTGTGACTTTTCTAATTCTTAAATCGTTGAAAATTTGTTTTAAAGTTGTCGGAGTTACTTGTTGGGCCGCATCGCTCCAAGCATTATCTGGGTCAATATGTGTTTCGATAATCAATCCGTCATAATTTAAATCTAATGCTTGTTGAGACACTTCTAAAATCATATCGCGACGTCCCGTAATGTGTGAAGGATCACAAATTAAAGGCAAATCCGGGAAACGACTTTGCAATTCAATTGCAATTTGCCATTCTGGAATGTTTCTATATTTCGTTTTTTCGTACGTAGAAAAACCTCTGTGAATTACTCCCAATTTTTTAATTCCTGCATTATACAAACGTTCTACTCCACCAATCCACAAAGCCAAATCAGGGTTTACAGGGTTTTTTACCAATACAATTTTGTCTGTATTTTGTAATGCATCCGCAATTTCTTGAACGGCAAACGGATTTACGGTCGTTCTTGCTCCAATCCACAAAACATCAATATCGTGTTCCAAAGCCAATTTTACGTGGGCTGCATTTGCAACTTCTGTTGCCATCAACAAACCCGTTTCTGCCTTTGCTTTTTGAAGCCATTTCAATCCAATAGCACCAACTCCTTCAAATCCGCCTGGACGCGTTCTCGGTTTCCAAATTCCTGCTCTGTAAATACTTACATCTGAATTTTTCAATTCGTGTGCAATTTTCAAAACTTGTTCTTCCGTTTCTGCGCTACAAGGCCCAGCTATTACTAACGGATGTGTCAAATTGAATTCATCCAACCACGTTCTCATTTCTTTCTTGTTCTCCATCTTACTTTATTTTGTAATTATATTATTTTTATTTGTTGAAATTATTTAAAATCTCTTTAATTTTATTTACACTCTGCATTTC
>CANINJ010000130.1 GCA_947468985.1 Bacteroidota bacterium | reverse complement strand
TTATGAAATTCTGCCTGAAATAGGGAATCAACCAAAAATAAGCTTCACTTAAATGATAGGTCATAAATACGATTCCTGTTCCCCACATCCAATAATAAACTGGCCAATTGGACATTTTTCTAAATAAAGTTTTGAAATAGTTAATCCCAAATAATATCCACCCCAAAAGAATTGGAAAAATTAATAATGGGGGAAATTCTAAGTATTCTCTGCCACCCAAAATACCATTAAAATAGCAGTAATAAATTAATATTCCTGTTGAAATAAATATCAAAAAATGAATTTTAACCAGGCGTTCTGAAAACAAAATAAGTTTATCAGAATTTGATATATAAAAATAAACTCCACCTGTTGCACAGAGTATAATCCACGAAATGACAGAAGTTACATGAAAAGGTCGTAGACTATTAAACGGAATAAAATCCTTAATAAAATCAGGAATAATATATTGTATTCCAGATAAAACCCCAAAAAACATGCCTAAAATTAAAGCAATTAGGGAGAGTATGATAAAGAGTAATGCTGACTTATTTCTCATTTTTTATATTGAATATCAACCCAACCATTCGGATGAATTGTGGCGTTTTTATTAGGATAATATCCCGATTGATCGACTTCTTTTAGGAAAATGACTAATGCTTCTTTCTCTGATTCGGAAAATGAAAACTTTGGCATGGACTTAATTCCACTATTTAAAAAACTTTTAATGTAGATAGCTCCTTTGCCTTTTGTAGAATAAATATTGGTTAAATCGGGACCTAAATAGCCCCCTAAACCATACAATTGATGACAAGAATAACAACTTTTTTGTTGCCAAATTGTTTCACCAACGAGTGCTTTTTTAGTTAAATTTGTTGTGTAATTTGGGTTTTCTTCCGAATAAATAGTCGCATTATATAAAATAAAAACACTCACTATAAAGAACAAAAACCCTATATAAAAACGAATATTTGCCGTTTTATTCATGTACATAAATACTTTAAGTTCACAAAAGTATTTTAATTGACAATTATAAATTATGATAATTATCAGTTAATAAATGAACGCAAAGTTATTTATTATCTAATTTAACAATTTGAGGGAATAACTATTAATTTTACTAATATCTCAGGAAAGTTTCTCCAGATTTAAGTCCTAAAACAAGCTCTTCAAGATTGGTGTTTTCAAGCATAAAAGCCAATTCATTTCTGATGGCTTTAAATTTTTCATGAACGGGACAAGGATGTGATTCCGAGCAATGGCTCAAACCTAAACCACAGCCAGTGAAAACTTTGTCTCCATCAATAGCTGAAACTATTTGAGCTAATTTAATTTCGGTTAAGTTTTTTTTGGGGATTTCAAAACCACCACCAACACCTTTTGTAGATTGTATAATGTTAGCTTTTACTAATGTTTGCAAAATTTTCGCAGTAAATGCTTCAGGGGAATCAATCTTCTTTGCAATATCTTTTATTCCAGTTCTATTATTTAGATAGGATTGTGTAGCAATAAAAATGGTTGCGCGAATACCATATTCACAAGACTTTGAAAACATATATACATAATTTACTTACAAAGGTAAGTAAGTTTTTAATTAAATAAAGCATCTAATTCGTATAGAAATTCTGAATTACCGTATCAATAATCATTATGTTTAACTACTCCAATAGAAAACTCACATTTACAGTTGCGGTAATATTAATTTCTCCGATTGCTAATGTTTCTCTTGGTGTTTCTGCTTGATCCATTATCATCGTTTTCATCGCATACATTGGTTGTGGATAATAATTTTGTGTATTATCTGTAATTGTAATAGCTTTTCCCACTTTTTGTCCTAAAACAGACACATAATCTTCGGCTTTTGATTTTGCCTCTTTCATAGCTAATTTTCTTGCTTCCGATTGGTATTCTGTCAATTTAGAAGTTTTGAATTCCACGGAATTAATTCTGTTTATTCCAGCATCTACAAGACCTTCCATCAAAGCATCATATTGTGTAGTATTTTTTAAAAGAATTTCAATGGTTTGCGTTGCATTGTAATTGCGCTTTTTCTTTTCGTAATCATATTGCGGGTTCAAAGAAATACTTTGGGTTTGAACATCACTTTTTGGAACTTTAAATTTTGTAATAAACTGAAGTACTTTTTCAATTGTAGCGTCATTTTGTTTTTTTACATCCGTGGCATTCGTTCCTTTAGTTTCAACTGCAATTGAAATAAAAACCTGATCAGGAACTGCTTTTATTTTTCCTTCACCCGAAACAGAAATTTGAGGAACAAGCTTTAGTTCTTGGGCTTCAGAAGCAAAAGAACAAAAGTAAATAATAATTAAAAGTGCTTTTTTCATGGTGTAAAAATTTATGGTTATTCTTATTTTATTTCAAATGTTATGCCAATTATAACTTTCCTAATTTTGCTAAGACAAATAGCAACACAATTGGAATTGCCAACAAAATAACCATTCCAAGATTATCAGTGAATAGGTGCGGTTCTTTTACCAAAGTAATCAAATAACCACCAATTGCCCCACCAAAATGCGCCGTGTGCCCGATATTGTCTCGCTTGGCTTTCATTCCATAAATAGAATACAATAAATATCCAATTCCAAAAATATAAGCAGGAATGGGAATAGGGATAAAAAATAAATACAAATCCATGTCTGGTCTCAATAGTATTGCAGAATATAAAATACCAGTCACCGCTCCAGAAGCCCCAATGGCACGATAGGAATAATCATTGGCGTGAAAATACAATGTGAGTAAACTACCAAAAACCAAGCTTCCCAAATAGATTAATCCAAAGGAAAAATCACCTAAATAGCTATAAACGACTGGTGCAAAAAAGTATAATGTTAGCATATTAAATGCCAAATGCCCAATGTCTGCATGCAAAAATGCCGAAGAAATCATACGAATTTGCTCGCCTGCACGAATACTTCCGATGTGAAATTCATATTTTCTAAAAAAAGCAATGTCTTCAAAACCCTTGAAACTAACAATGATATTGAGAACAATAATTACAATTAATATTGCATTCATCTTAATAAATTTATATTCAACTGTAAAAGTAAAGATACTTTCGGTAGCTTTTGTAAATCAAGTTCGTCAAAATAGGATTTAAATGTATATTTGCATTAAATATTTAAAAATGCAGTTTTTACTTTATATTTTACTCTATCCGATTTTATGGTGTATTTCCATGCTACCTTTTCGGATCTTATATATCGTTTCCGATGGTGTTTATGTTTTAACCTACTATATTATTGGTTACAGAAAAAAAACAGTTCGGGAAAATCTTGCATTGGCTTTGCCTCATCTTTCAGAAAAAGAACGTTTAGTTATCGAAAAAAAATCTTTTCGTCATATGTGTGATGTATTTTTAGAAATGATAAAAACATTGACAATCTCTAAAAGTGAGATGGACAAACATTATGTTTTTAATAACCTTGAGGTATATTCAGATTTAGAAAAAAAAGGAAAAAGCATCGCTTTATTATGTGCACATTATGCAAGTTATGAGTGGGCAGTTTCGATGAATCACAAAATTACTTTTAAAGGTTATGCCGTTTATAAAAAAATTAACAACCGCTATTTCGATAAATTAGTTCGGGATATTCGTTCTAAATTTAAAGCTACTTTAATTACTACAAAAGAAACTATTCCTGTTATGGCTTCCAATTTCAGAAACAACAAACTTGGACTTTACGGTTTAGTAAGCGACCAATCTCCAAAATTAGGTGCTTTTTTTCATTGGAATAAATTCATGGGAATTGAAGTTCCAATTCATACTGGCGGTGAAATGCTTGCCAAAAAATACGATATGAATGTGATTTTTCTAAGAACCAAAAAAGTAAAAAGAGGGTATTATGAAGCCACATTTGAGGTGCTTTCGGATAACGCTAAGGAAGTTCCAAATTATGAAATTACAGATCAATTTCTAAAACTCGTAGAAGAGCAAATTTATGAGCAACCAGAATTTTATTTATGGTCACATAAACGCTGGAAACACAGGCGGTAAGATTTAAGAAGTCTTTAAAAAAACCATTTCGAAACCATTTCTTTCTCCAACTCTTTTGAATTTATATGCACAAACTCATTACTGTTTTTGTCATATTTATAATCCAATTTCCAAGTTTCATGGTTGGCAGCTAATTCTTTTATGCTGTTGCAAACAAACAAAACTTCCTCCGAAGTAGTCGTTGGATGAATTGACATTCTAATCCAACCCGGCTTTGAAATCAAGTCGCCAGAATCAATTTGGCAAACTAAATTATGTGATGTTTCTTCATTTACATTTAACAAATAATGCCCATAAGTACCGGCACAACTACACCCACCACGAGTTTGAATACCAAATTTATCATTCAATAATTTTACACCTAAATTGAAATGCAAATCGTCAATATAAAATGAAATCACCCCTAACCTATCCTGATGTTGCCCTGCAAGGATTTTGATGTTGGTCGTATTTCCCAATTCCTCAAAAATAATTTTTACAATTTCATGCTCGCGGTTCAAGATGTTTTCAATCCCCATTTCCTCTTTCAACTTAATAGAAAAAGCAGTTTTTATAACCTGTAAAAATCCTGGCGTTCCACCATCTTCACGGTCTTCAATATTATCAATATATTTGTGTTCGCCCCAAGGATTTGTCCAACTCACTGTACCACCACCTGGATTATCGGGAACCATATTGGTGTATAATTTACTATTAAAAATCAAAATCCCAGAAGTTCCTGGACCACCAAGAAATTTATGTGGCGAAAAGAAAATCGCATCCAAATAGCTTTCAGTATCCTCAGGGTGCATGTCTATTGCAACATAAGGTCCCGAACATGCGAAATCTACAAAGCAAAGTCCGTTATTTTGATGCATCAATTTTGCCACCTCATGATACGGCGTTCTAATTCCCGTAACATTTGAACACGACGTAATAGAAGCAATTTTAATCGCTCTATTATTATACTTTTCTAATAAAATTTTAAGATTTTCAACACAAAAAAGCCCTTCCGAATCGGCGGGAATTACCACCACATCTGCAATTGTTTCCAACCAAGACGTTTGATTAGAATGGTGTTCCATGTGCGATATAAAAACAATCGGCTTCACGGCATCTGGAATCGTCGTATATTCCCGCAAATTTTCAGGAATTCGAAGACCTAAAATGCGTTGAAATTTATTCACAACACCTGTCATTCCTGTACCATCGGCAATCAAAACATCCTCAGAATTGGCATTTACATGTTTTTTAATCACGTGTCGTGCCTGATGATATGCCATCGTCATTGCCGTTCCAGAAACCGTAGTTTCCGTATGTGTATTGGCAACAAAAGGGCCCAAATCATTCATCAATTTTTCCTCAATAGGGCGATACAACCGTCCGCTCGCCGTCCAATCGGTATAGATAATTTTTTTCGTCCCATAAGGCGAAACAAATTCCTGATTAATACCAATAATCCGATTCCGAAACTGCTTAAAATATAACTCTAAAGGAGAAACCATCTGCACATAAATTAAATTTCAAAGATACAATTATTTTTTATTTGGGCGCGCCCTCGTTTAGAACATTAAGAAGTACGAGGCAATCTGCGCTAAACTCGGTCAGGCTGTTCGCTGCAATCTTTACTTCACTTCGTGCCACAAAGTATTTCCGCTGCCATCCTTCGCGCGAATCTTAATTTAAGAAGTATGATTATAGATCTCCCGAATAACCAAATTAACGAACATTCAAATATCCAATTTAATTAAAAAGCCCTAACTCCTCTTACTGAGAATGTGTTTGGCTTACTCGCATAATTGTTGTTTCCATTAAAAAAGTTGAAGAAGTAGGCTTTAGTCAAGACATTTTCAGTACTACTCCAATAGTATAAATCAAAATTACCAATTGCTACTCGCGCAGTATACATTTCATCTAATTCAAAAAGAGTTGGTAAT
>CANINJ010000129.1 GCA_947468985.1 Bacteroidota bacterium | reverse complement strand
GACGACCGATTGGAATTGAACTCGCTTTTGGGTAAAAAAGCAAAAGGACTTTGGTATTATTCTGCTATTTTGAATTTTAAAACACAAATTGCAAAAGGCTATATTTATGGAAAAGATGCAAATGGCGCCGAAATCAGAACAGAAACCACCAATTTATTATCGCCTGGATATTTAACTTTTGGGCCTGGAATGTTATGGAAAAAATCGAATAATGTAAAATTCAATCTTGCGCCATTAACCTCAAAAATTACAATAGTAAATTCTGATTTTACAGTTCCAAACAAAGGTTATTTTGGTGTTGAAGAAGGGAAAAATTTAAGATACGAACTTGGTTTTTATGGCTCAGGATATTATAAATTTAATTTAATGACAAATGTTTCGCTTGAGAACATTGTAAGTGTTTACTCCAATTATATCGACAAACCTGAAAACATAGATTTGGATTATCAAGTAAATATTGTAATGAAAATTAACCGATATTTATCAACTAATTTATCGATGCAAGCCATTTATGACGATAATGCTTTTCAAGGATTTCAAACGCGTCAAGTTTTTGGATTGGCTGTAAATTTTGGATTTTAATAAAAAATAAAACCCTTTAATAGTTATTATTAAAGGGTTGGTGTTTAATCTTCTTCGTCTTCTTTCTCGATTGCATCTTTATAATCGGGATATAAAAACTTATTATATGGGAATCTCGTAATATGAATTTCTCGAACTGTTTCATAAACTCGTTCTCGAAATTCTTCGAAATTTTCTTTGTTGGTTGCAGAAATAAACAAGGCTTTCTCTTGCCCAACATTATTCATCCAAGTCGTTTTCCATTCTTCTAAAGTGTAATGCTTTTTCGTCTTTTCAGTAATTAAATCGTCCTCTTCAATTGTCAAATGTTTATAAGCATCAATTTTATTAAAAACCATTATTATAGGTTTATTATTGCTTTTGATGTCTGCCAATGTTTGATTTACAGATTCAATATGGTCTTCAAATTCAGGATGAGAAATATCAACAACGTGTAATAACAAATCGGCTTCCCGAACTTCATCAAGCGTACTTTTAAAAGAATCTACCAATTGAGTTGGTAATTTTCTAATGAATCCTACAGTATCCGAAAGCAAAAAAGGCAAGTTTTTTATCACCACTTTTCTAACAGTTGTATCTAATGTTGCGAACAATTTGTTTTCTACAAATACGTCGCTTTTTCCAACCGCATTCATCAAAGTTGATTTTCCAACATTGGTGTAACCAACTAAAGCTACACGAACCATTGCGCCCCGATTTCCTCGTTGCACTCCCATTTGTTTGTCGATTGTTTTAATTTTTTCTTTTAATAAAGCAATTCTATCACGCACGATACGACGATCGGTTTCAATTTCAGTTTCTCCAGGGCCACGCATTCCGATCCCCCCTTTTTGACGTTCCAAGTGTGTCCACATTCCAGATAATCTTGGAAGTAAATATTGACATTGTGCCAATTCTACTTGTGTTCTTGCGTAAGAAGTTTCCGCTCTTTGGGCAAATATGTCTAGGATGAGGTGTGTTCGATCAAGAATTTTACAATCTATTATTTTAGAAATATTTTTTTGTTGTGAAGGGGATAATTCATCGTCAAAAATAACAGTCGAAATGTCATTTTCTATTACATATTGATTGATTTCTTCAATTTTACCAGTTCCAACAAAAGTTTTTGGGTTGGGGCGCTCCATTTTTTGAGAAAATCGTTTAATAACTTCACCGCCAGCAGTATAGGTTAAAAATTCTAATTCGTCAAGGTATTCTTTTAGTTTTTCTTCGTCTTGCTTTTGGGTTACAATACCAACAATTACCGTTTTTTCTATCTTTTTTGTATCTTTTTCTAACATAATCAAATTTCTTATGCAAAGCTACTTTATTTGACTCAAAATTTATGAAATAGTAACATAAATAAAACATTTATTAGTTTAGTATAGTTAAAAAATAGATTAAAGGCGTTTTTTTAATTTTTTTTTATAAATTTGAATGCTAAATTAAGCAATATATTCCCTAAATAACTTTAAATTTTCATTTTATGAAAAAAATTACTGTATTACTATTATTATCATTTATTTCCCTTTCTGGATTTTCACAAACACTTCAAGAAGGATTTGAAGGAGCGGTTTTTCCGCCTACAACTCCTGCGCCGGGGTGGGTAGTTTTTCAAAACGCAGTTGGATCTCGCCAATGGGGCCCTTCTATTATAGCCCATGCAGGCTTGGGTGCCGCTCAAATGAATAGTAGGCAAAATAATGGTATTAATACCACTTCCACAGATTACCTGGTTACTCCTTTAGTTACAATTCCAGCAAATGGGCAATTACGCTTTTGGGCAAGAACAGAGAATAATGGAAATCAAGGCACACTTTATCAGGTTAGAGTTGCTAGCGGAACAAATGTTGCAAATCAAACTAATGAAGCTGCATTTAATGTTGCACCTGCTAATCTAATTCAACAATGGACTGAAGATCAAATAAGTACAACATATAATATATATGAAGAGAAAGTAGTTGATTTTCCAGCTGCACTGATTGGAACAGCTGTTTACATCGCTTTTGTAAATGAATATACTCAAACTACAGCTACTATTTCAGGCGATACTTGGTATTTGGATGATGTTTTATTGGTGTCAAAATGTTTAGCTCCAACTTTATTAACCGCTAATCCCATATTATCTACAAGTGCAACTTTGGGTTGGACTAACTCTAATGGGCCTACTTCTGGTAATCCATGTTCTCAATGGGAGGTTGAAATTATCCCCGCAACAGGTACTTTTACAGGAACTGGAATTATTGTTAACACAAATCCTTATACCATTCCCATTAATACTTTAACTCCGCTAACTGACTATAAATATAGAGTTAGATCAATATGTACCTATTCGACAAGTGATTGGGCAACATTTTTACCTTTTACAACATCAGTTGCCCCGCTGGGATGTAATGGAAATTATGTAGATTCTGGAGGAACTACTGGCAACTATCAAATCAATGAAAATATAATCACTACCATTTCACCTACAAATCCCGGTGATTTAGTTACAGTGACTTTCACCTCTTTTAATACAGAAGCCACTTACGATGGAATGTATGTATACGATGGTCCTTCTACGGCATCTCCACAAATTTCAAGTGCAAATCCAGTTGGTTCTGCATTTGGTGCGTTATCAGCTTTAGCAGGGGCGTATTGGGGTACTGCTTTACCAGGGCCTTTTACAGCAACTAGTGCTAATGGTTCTTTAACTTTTAACTTCAAAAGCGATGGGTCGGTTACAAAAGCGGGTTGGGTTGCAACCATTGGTTGTTCACGCAGGCCTACATGCACAATGCCAAGTGGTTTAATTGCCACTTCAATAACTACTACATCTGTTAATTTAACTTGGACTCAACCTTCCAACCCTGATAATAGTATAGCAACTGCATGGCAATATATTTATTTGCCTTGTGCTTCTCCAGCACCAACTGCAGCAACTCCAGGTTGGATTTCTGCAAATTCAAATAACGTAAATGTTTCTAATTTGACACCTGGGACCTGCTATAAATTTTATGTAAGAGCAGATTGTACCAATAATGATTATAGTGGAATTTCTGCTTCCGCAACTGTTTCCACACCGCTTTGTAATTCTGGGTGTAATTATAGATTTATAATGAGAGACTCTTTTGGTGATGGATGGAATGGAAATACCATGAGCGTAATTCAAAATGGAATAACAATTGCGACGCTGACAGGCCCAACAGCAGCACAAGGAACAGCGCTAATTACGGTATCAGTTCCATTATGCCCTGGTCCGTTTCAATTATTTTGGAATACTGGCGGAACTTTTTCATCGGAAGTGGGTATTTCAATAACTAGTTTTTTAGGGACTGTCTTATATACTCATGCTCCAGGAACCGGACTACAAAACAGCTTATTGTTTTCTGCTGATGCCAGATGTATTCCTCCAACATGTCTTCAGCCTACAAATTTAATAACTACTGGGATTACTTCAAATTCGGTTACTCTAGGATGGACAAATACGGGTTTAGCAACTTCGTGGCAAGTAATTGCTTTGTCATGTGGTTCTCCAGCTCCAACTGCAAATGCAACAGGGTGGTTGCCTGTATCAACGAATTCATTACTGATTGGCAACTTAATGTCTGGTTGCTATGATTTTTATGTTAGAGGCGTTTGTTCTCCAACTGATTCAAGCGATTGGTCAAGTATTCAAGGGATTACTCTTTTGCCCCCTTCTTGCGCTAATACTACTCCCGCAGGAAATGATTGTTCGTTAGCTGTTCCAATTTGTAATTTTAATGGATATTGTGGAAACACTTCGGCAGCATACACCGTTAACACTTGGCCCGAATTGACTACTGCATTTTGTGGAAGTATTGATAATAATTCTTTTTTATCTTTTATAGCTTCTTCAAGTACAATTAGTTTGAATGTTTGGGTTACAAGTTCCGCTTTGGGATATGGAGTTCAAATGATGGTATATAGTTCAGTAAATTGCGGGAGAGGAACCGTTACTTCATATACTTGTTGGAATCCGGGAGTCTATTCAACAGGAATGTCTGTTGTAACTGCAACAGGATTGACACCGGGAAACACCTACTATTTGATGATTGATGGTTATGCAGGAGATGTTTGTAATTATGTAATTGGAGCGGGTTCTGGAATTCAAACTGTACAGGTAGATGTCACAACTCCAAATGCAAGTATTTGCCTAGGTCAATCGGCTAATTTAAATGTATCTGGAGGAAATAACACTTATGTTTGGTCACCTCCTACTGGTTTAAGCGCTACATCCGGATCTTCTGTGACTTTTACGCCAACTGCAGTTGGAACTTATACTTTTACTGCGACTTCATCTAATGGAAGCGCTATCTGTCCGCAACCTTTGACGGATTCACAAATAATTACTGTAAGGGCAAATGCAACACCTACATTCACACAACTTCCAAATATCTGTCAGAATAGTGTTGCCCCATTACTTCCAACCATTTCTACTAATACAGTAGGAATAACAGGAACATGGAATTCGGCTATTAATACTTCAACTTTAGGAACTTCTATATATACATTTAACCCTACTACAGGTCAATGTGCGATACCATCGACAATGCAAGTTACTATTTCGCCATCGCCAGTCGCTACTTTTAATTATATAGCCTTACCTTATTGTCAAAATGCTTCAAATCCCTCGCCAACATTCTCTGGAGGCGGAGTTGCAGGTGTGTTTACTTCAACTACGGGATTAAGCATAAATGCCACAACAGGCGTAATTGATTTGGCAGCTAGTACAGCAGGTACTTATACGGTTACCAATACAATTGCCGCATCAGGGAGTTGTGCTCAGGTAGTAGCAACAGCGCAAGTTACAATTACAGCATTGCCAGTAGCAACCTTTAATTATAATTCAACTACCTATTGTAAAACGGGCGCTAATCCAATTCTTGCTTTTACAGCAGGAGGAGTTGCGGGAGTATTTAGTTCATCGACTGGACTTACAATTACTTCAGCTGGAGCAATAGATTTATCTACCAGTACACCCGGAAACTACATAATAACAAATACCATTGCAGCGTCTGCAGGTTGTGGGGTTGTAACGGCTACTTTTGCCATTTCAATTTCATTGTCTTCAGTAGCAACATTTAGTTATACAGGAACGCCTTATTGCAGTAACGCAACGAATCCATCGCCAACATTCTCTGGAGGCGGAGGAGCAGGTGTGTTTACTTCAACTACGGGATTAATCATAAATGCCACAACAGGCGCAATTGATTTGGCAGCGAGTACAGCAGGTGCTTATACGGTTACTAATACAGTTGCCGCATCAGGGAGTTGTGCTCAGGTAGTAGCAACATCGCAAGTTACAATTACAGCATTGCCAGTAGCAACCTTTAATTATAATTCAGCTACCTATTGTAAAACGGGAGCCAATCCTACTCTTGCCT
>CANINJ010000128.1 GCA_947468985.1 Bacteroidota bacterium | reverse complement strand
TACTTAAAATATAACTTACGTTCGCAAATGTTTGCTAAAGCGTTGCCGATGATTCAAACTATTGGTTCTTTGAAACGATTAGAATTATTGCGTAACTCATCTGAATTAAAGGATAAACTTTGGGAAAATGTAAATGCGTTACAAAACGGATTGAGAAGCAAAGGATTTAATATTGGAGATACAAATACTTGTGTAACACCAGTTTATTTAGAAGGAAGTGTTCCCGAGGCTATGGTTATGGTTAATGATTTGAGAGAGAATTATGGTATTTTCTTGTCGATTGTCATTTATCCTGTTATACCAAAAGGAATGATTTTACTGCGAGTTATACCAACGTCCCCTCATACATTAGCAGATATTGATGAAACGCTTACCGCTTTTGAAGCGATTCGCGAGAAATTAGTAAACGGTACTTATAAAGAAATTGCAAGCAGAACGACTGTCGATTTAGACGCTTAGTTTTTTTGTTTAAAGTTTAAAAATCCATTCGCGAGAATGGATTTTTTTGTTTCTATGTCACTCCTACCTTCTGCATTCAGAAATCTTCACTACAATTCTTTTCTAAACGTTTTTCGTCTACAAATAATTTTTGGGTCGAAGTTTTTCCAAAGTAAATGAATGGCGTGATTGTCTGCCAATTCGGGTGTTCGAATGCAATTTTGAATTCCTTTTTCAGTAAAAGTAGTATGGTATTCTTTGAAAATTATGGCGTGAACTCCCTTATTTTGATATTCAGGATGCACACCAATGAGATAAAAAGTAACGTCTTTGCTATTGTTTCGAGCATTTAGTAAATGGAGAAATCCAAAAGGGAATAATTTTCCATTTGCTTTTTGCAGGGCTTTCGAAAAACTGGGCATTACAATGGCAAAAGCAACTAGATTTCCGTCTTTGTCTTCTACAAATTTGATGTATTCTGGATTGATAAAACTGATATACTTTTTCTTGAAATACTCTTTTTGAATATCAGAAATCGCTACAAATGAAGATAGGCTGGCATAAGATGCATTGAATAAATCAAACATTTTATCCACATACGGCATAACGTCCTTAGTCTTTTTAAAATTGAGCGCTTTGAGTTGGTAGCGTCTTTTTATTAATTCCTGGGCTTTGTCGAAATATTCCAATTTTACGTTTTCAAAAGGAAATTTATTTTCGAGATATTCCTTTTCAGTAACGAAACCCAATTGCTCAAAATGAGTCGCATAATACGGATGATTGTACCACGTAATCATAGTTCCTAATTGGTCAAAACCTTCTGTAAGCACCCCGACTTTATCTAAATTTGAAAATCCCATCGGGCCTTCCACGTGTTCTAAATTGTTTTTTTGTCCTCATTCATATACTTTTTCAAGCAGTGCTTTTGTTACTTCAATATCGTCAATTACATCAAACCAACCAAAACGAACTTTCTTTTTTTGCTGATCGTTGACTTCACTCCAATTGATAATAGCGGCTATTCTTCCGACTATTTCATTGTTTTTATATGCCAAATAAAAGGAAGCTTCTGCGTTTTCGAAAGCTGGATTTTTGGTTTTATCAAACGATTCTAATTCATCGGCAATAATTGGTGGAACCCAATATTCATTGTTTTTATATAATGAAAACGGGAATTTTATATATTCTGTTAGTTCTTTTTTTGTAATCGCTTCTTTTATTGTAATCATATTTTATTTCCCTTTTGAAGCTGGAACTTCATCAACTCGTTTTTTGCTTTTGTCTTTATCATTTCCTTTTTTACCCTTTCCTTTCTTATCTTTTTCAGATTTTGGTTTAGGAGTTCTAAGCATTACTTCATTATAATTATCATCAAAACGCCAAGAAATTCCAATTCCTGCTACAAAAAGGGAAGGTGTGTTTTTGAAATTCACTGCTAAATTGGCGTCAATTTGAATGTTTTCTTGAATTAAATAAGCTGCACCACCTCGAGCTACATTGTCTGCATAAAAATCACTCAAATAGGCTTGTGTTTCCAAAAACCCTGTCCATCTTGGTGTAAACCCTCTGGTTAAAGTCAATATATATCCATAAGATGGGTAATCTGTGGCAATTTTATCAGCAATAATATTGGTTACAAATACAAATTTTCCAAATTGATTTTGAGTAATCAACATTGCTTTTGGACTAATTGTTGGATCTGTAGGAAATGAAAATTCATTTTTCGATAAATTGATATTTAATCCTGCATAAACCCCAACTGAAGGGATTAAACTTCTGTAACTAAATTTGTGATTGGCTTTCCAACTGTACACATTTATTTTCTCTTCATAGTTTTTGTTTGGATCATAAAACAAGTATTTCGCTCCTAAAGTTGTTTGTTTGAATGTTTTTCTTCTATAACTTTCAAAATCAGTTTTGTAGGTGTCATTTTGATATTGCAAATCGAGATTGAATTCTAATTGTTCCAAAAAAGCACCATATCTTAGGTTTAAATCAGAGCCAACTCCTTTCGCTTCATAACCCAAAAGGTCGTGTTTTTCGATACTTCCGTAAAACCCCATTTCAGCTTGAATCACTGTTTTTCCTACTGAAAATGCCGCCATAGATTTTCCTGGGCGATTGGAATTGATTACATCTGTAAATTGCGCATTCAGTATTGATGTTGTAAATACTGCTATTATAAGGACAAAAAGAGTGCTTCGAGTCATAATTTTGGGTTTAAATTTAATTCAATCCAAATGTACCATAATTTATTATTTATTTAAGAATCATATTTTAAAATTGTTGCGTAATTTGTAAATTGATTTATTATTTTTGCATAAATTATTTTGATTATGGAAACGGCTTCTTTTGCAGGTTTTATTGAAACTATTTGCTACATATTAATGTTTTATTATGTTTTCAAATTTTTGGCTCGTATATTTTTGCCAATAATGGTGAAAAAAGTAGTTGAAAAAGCAGGTCAAAATTTCCAACAACAATACCAAAACCAACAAAATCCTAACAATCAAGAGGAAAAAGTTTCTAATACTTCAACAGAACCAAAACCTCGTGAAACTAAAAAAGTAGGTGAATATGTTGATTTTGAAGAAATAGAATAGTCTCGGGATGCATTTGCTTTTTTAAATTCAGATTTGTTTAATTTATTTTTTACTTTTACAGTCATCTAAAAATAAAAAATGAAAAGATTAGAAAGAATTTATCCTCATACGATTGCAATTTTTGGTTTTATTTTAATTTCCCTATTATATTTTTATCCCGTTCTTCAAGGCAAGAAAATTGCGCAATCCGATATTGCTCAATATACAGGAATGGCAAAAGAACAAAATGATTTCCGCGCTACTGAAAACGCGGAACCGTATTGGACTAACTCTGCTTTTGGAGGAATGCCAACGTATCAATTGGGTGCGAAATATCCACACGAATATATTAATGGCTTCGATGCTACTTTACGATTTTTGCCAAGACCAGCCGATTATTTATTCCTTTATTTCTTAGGATTTTATGTTCTTTTATTAGTATTAAAAGCAGATCCTTTGAAAGCATTTATTGGAGCATTGGCCTTTGGTTTTTCGACCTATTTGATTATTATTCTTGGCGTAGGTCATAATGCAAAAGCTCACGCTATTGCTTATATGCCGTTAGTTGTTGCAGGGGTTCTCTTGGTTTTTCAACGTAGATTTCTTGTTGGCGGTTTGCTTACAATGATTGCCGCGGCTTTAGAACTGAACGCTAATCACTTTCAAATGACCTATTATTTGTTATTTTTAATTCTGATTATTGCGTTTTATTACATTTATAATTATACCAAAGAAAAGGATTTCAAGACCTTATTTTATTCGTTGGGAGTTTTTGCAATTGCAGGAATTTTAGCCATTGGTACCAATGCTACTAATTTAATGGCTACAGCCGAATATGCAAAATACAGTACTCGAAATAAAAGTGAATTAACCTACAGCCCTGATGGTTCTAAGAGAATTTCCGATAATGCAATGTCTCACGAATACATCACTGAATACAGTTACGGAATTACGGAAAGTTTCAACTTGATTTCACCTCGAATTTTTGGTGGTTCCAATGGAGAAAATATCGGAACAAATACAGCTATGTATGAATTCTTAATTGGTAAAAGTGTTCCTGAAGACCAAGCGAAAGATTTCGTTTCGAGTATGCCTGCTTATTGGGGAGACCAACCTATTGTTGCTGCTCCAGCGTATATTGGAGCCGTAGTTTTCTTCCTTTGTTTGTTGGCCTTATTTATGGATAAACGCAAAATCAAGTATATTTTTGTTGCGGGAGCTTTGGTTTCTTTAGTGCTTTCTTGGGGTAAAAACTTCCCGATTTTGACCGATTTCTTTATTGATTTTGTTCCAATGTACAATAAATTCAGAGCTGTTTCTTCCATACAAGTGGTGTTAGAATTGTGTATTCCGGTTCTTGCAATTATGGGATTACAATCCTTTTTTAAAGAAGAAAAAGACCAACAATTGAAAGGGTTATATACTTCTGGCGGTGTTTTTATTGGAATAATAGCTTTTCTATTAGCTATAAAAAGTCAGTTTAATTTCTCGGGTGGAAGTGATGCTTATTTTCTTCAAAACTACGGACCTGAATTTGTAGATGCTTTAAAAGAAGATAGAAAAAGCTTGTATTCTGCTGATTTATTGCGTTCTGGGTTTTTAGTTTTGGTTGCTTTTGGAATTTTATGGTTTTTCATAAAAAATAAATTGGCTAAAAATACGGCAATTATTTTGGTTGGTTTCATTATGATTTCAGACTTGTTTTTTATTGATAAAAATTATTTGAATGCTAAGAATTTTGTTAATCCAAGTGATGTTGATGTTCCATTTCAACCTACCGCTTCTGATATAGAAATTCTTCGTGATTCGACACATTACCGTGTTTTTGAAGTAGATGGAAATATGGCAAATGCAAGAACTTCCTATTTTCATCAATCTATTGGTGGTTATAGCGCGGTTAAACCTCGTAGAATGCAGCAGCTGTTTGATTACCAAATTGCAAAAAACAACACTGAAGTTTTGAATATGTTGAATACAAAATTCATTATTCAAACGGATAAAGACGGAAAAGAATTTCCAACTTCTAATCCAAATGCAAATGGAAATGCGTGGTTTGTTCAAAAGGTGAAATTCGTAAATTCTGCTAATGAAGAAATGAAAGCATTGGACAGCATAGACACAAAGAATGGTGCTATTGTTAATCAAAAAGAATTTGGTACACAATTGAAAAACACCACTTTTGTAAAAGACACTTTGGCAACGATTACTATGAATAGCTACAAACCAAATCATTTGAAATATACTTCTAATAATCCAAATTTAGGGTTGGCAGTTTTCTCGGAAATGTATTATGCTGATGGTTGGAATGCTTTTATTGACGGTAAAAAATCTGATTATTTTAGAGCGGATTATGCACTACGAGCAATGGAAATTCCTTCTGGAAAACATACTATTGAATTCAAATTTGAGCCACAAGTAGTAAAAACAGGAAGTACAATCGCCTTAATAAGTTCTATCTTAATGTTGCTATCGTTGATTGGTGGAGTTTATTTTGAACAAATAAACAGTAAGAAATCTATTAAATAAGCTGCATTTGGATAATAACAAAATCTTAATCATAACCTATTATTGGCCGCCAGCAGGTGGGCCAGGAGTTCAGCGTTGGTTAAAGTTTGTGAAATATTTGCCTGATTTTGAATTGCAACCCATTGTTTATATTCCTGAAAATCCGACTTATCCAATTGTAGACGAAGCTTTGCTTTCCGAAGTTTCTAGTCAAGCAATAATTATTAGAAATAAAATTGTAGAACCGTATCAATGGGCTTCTTTTTTTTCTAAGAATAAAACCAAGAAAATCAGTTCAGGAATCATTCCGAATAAGCGAAAACAATCTGTATTAGAACAATTCTTACTTTGGATTCGAGGAAATATTTTTATTCCTGATGCACGAGTTTTGTGGGTGAAACCATCAGTAAAATTTTTAGAAAAGTACATTTCAG
>CANINJ010000127.1 GCA_947468985.1 Bacteroidota bacterium | reverse complement strand
TTAGCCATTTGCGCAATACACCAATCGTCATAAGCATACTCTAATGTTTTAGAAACGCTTTCGTGTTCGTCATCCATGGCAATGAATCCTTGTTTTTTATAAGCATCCAATCCCAAATGATCCAACATCGCTGAATGTTTGGCGGCTTCAAACGCTTTTTCATAATCAAAACCTGTGATTCCTTTTGCCATTGCATCAGCAATTACAGAAACAGAATGATAGCCAATCATACAATCGGTTTCATTGGATGCCAATTCCCAAACGGGCAATCTTCCACCTTGTTCGTATTGCTTTAGAAACGTATTGATAAAATCGGAAGTTCGTTTTTTGTCAATCAAAGTATAAAGTGGATGTGCCGCTCGAAACGTATCCCAAAGCGAGAAAACGGAATAGTAATTGAATCCTTCTGCGACATGAATTTTGTTGTCTCTGCCACGGTATTTTCCATCTACATCTTGTGCAATGTTAGGCTGCACCATTGTATGGTATAAGGCCGTGTAGAAAACAGTTTTTTTGTTTATATCTGCTTCTGTAACTTCAATTTTTGACAGTTCTGAATTCCACTTTTGCTCCGCTTCCAATTTTACTTTTTCAAAATCCCAGCCTTTAATTTCTGAACTGTTTAGTTTTGCTCCTTCATAACTTGTTGGTGAAAGCGAAATTTTCACGAGGATTTTTTCTCCTTTTTTCACTTGTTTAGAAAAGCTTAGGACCAATTTTGTTCCTGAATAAAAATTAGGTCTGTATTCCCCATTGGAATTGGAATTATTGATTTCCATGGGAGCATTAAACTCAATTCTAGCATAAACATATTGCTCTTTTGCCCATGCTTCACTTCGTCTTAATATTTCGATAGTTTTATTGTCAATGATTTTCACTTCACCATAAAGCAATTTATCTCTATGGTTTAAATCAAGAATAATATTGGCTTGACCATTAGAATTGAAAGTATATTCATGAAAACCTACCCTTGTTGAGGTTGTCAAACGAACATCGATATTGTGTTTATCCAATTTAACGGAATAAAAACCAGCCGTTGCTTTTTCGTTTTGATGTGAAAATTTTGAAGAATATATTTTGTTATCTAATAAAGGTTCTCCCATTGTTGGCACCAACATAATATCTCCAAAATCAGAAACACCCGTTCCGTTGAGGTGCGTGTGCGAAAAACCATAAATCACTGAATCGGAATAATGATACCCAGAACAACCGTCCCAACTGCCGTCAATTCTTGTGTCGGGAGATAATTGCACCATTCCAAATGGAAGCGTTGCCCCAGGAAAAGTATGCCCGTGACCGCCTGTTCCAATAATTGGATTTACATATTGCTGAAAATTTTGTCCTAAAACCATTGTAGTTATTAGTGATACGACAACCGATAGGATATATTTCATTGAGATTAATTTTACATCAAAGATAAATAAAAGGCAGTTCCGATTTGTTTATCACTCGAAAAAAGAACCATTTACACAAAAAAACTGCTCTGAAATTTCTCTCAGAGCAGTTTTTATTGAATTAAATAATATTTTAAACTACACCTTGTGCTAACATTGCATCAGCAACTTTAACAAAACCTGCAATGTTTGCTCCTTTTACATAGTCAACATACCCATTTTTATCAGAACCATATTGTACGCAAGAAGCGTGAATTGCAAGCATAATATTTTTTAATCGTTCATCAACTTCTTCAGAAGACCAGCTCAATCTCAAAGAGTTTTGAGACATTTCTAATCCGGAAGTTGCTACACCACCAGCATTTGAAGCTTTTCCCGGAGCAAATAATAATTTAGCATTTTGAAAAACTAAAACTGCTTCTGGAGTTGAAGGCATATTTGCACCTTCAGCAACACAAATACATCCGTTAGAAACAAGTGTTTTAGCATCTTGCTCGTTCAACTCGTTTTGAGTTGCACAAGGCAAAGCTACATCACATTTAATTCCCCAAGGACGTTCTCCAGCTACAAATTTTGCATTTGGATATTTCGTTAAATAATCCCCGATTCTACCTCGAAGTTCATTTTTAATTTCCATAATGTAAGCTAATTTTGAAGCATCGATTCCGTCTGCATCATATATATACCCAGAAGAATCAGACATTGTTACAACTTTTCCACCTAATTGAGTTGCTTTTTCAGCAGCATATTGCGCTACATTTCCAGAACCTGAAACTACAACTGTTTTACCAGAAAAACTTTCTCCTTTAGTTCCCAACATACTTTGTGCAAAATACACATCGCCATATCCAGTAGCTTCAGGACGAATAAGTGAACCTCCAAAAGAAATTCCTTTACCTGTTAAAACGCCAGTAAATTCATTTCTTAATCTTTTATATTGACCAAACATATAGCCAACTTCTCTTCCGCCAACTCCAATATCTCCTGCTGGAACATCTGTATTTCCACCAATATGTTTTGACAATTCAGTCATAAAAGCTTGACAAAAACGCATTACTTCATTATCAGATTTACCTTTTGGATCAAAATCAGCACCACCTTTTCCACCTCCCATAGGAAGCGTAGTTAAACTGTTTTTAAATGTTTGCTCAAAAGCTAAAAATTTTAAAATACTTAAATTCACTGATGGGTGAAAACGAATTCCCCCTTTATAAGGACCAATTGCAGAGTTCATCTGAATTCTATAACCTCTGTTTACTTGTGTTGCGCCACTATCATCTGTCCAAACTACTCTGAACATAATGATGCGCTCCGATTCAACCATTCTTTCCAAAAGCATTTTGTTTTGGTATTTTTTATTTTCTTCAATAAACGGAATTACTGTTTCAGCAACTTCGTGAACAGCCTGCATAAATTCAGGCTCATTTGGGTTTTTTTTAGCAACCGCCTCAACAAAAGATTGAATACTGTGTGACATAATTATTTGATTAATTAATATTTTTAGAAAACGTTTTCGTTTAACGGTACAAATATACATTTTATTAAAAAAAGGGCATCCTTTTTTTAAATATTCTCATTTTTTTATCTTTTTTTTAAGAAGTCAATCGTATTTATTTGAAACAAATTTATTTAATCTACTAAAACAACGATTTTATATATATATTTATATATTTGTTTCATTGTAAATTTTTTTATCTTGTCTCTTATTTTCCTTTCTTCCAAATTTTATTTTTTCTCAATCTGGGCTTTCACATGAAATCGGTTTAATTACAGGTCCAGTTGCTTTTCAATCTGATTACGGTGAAAGACATGATTTTTCTTCAAATGCGGGCAATACGGGTTTTGGAATAGGGATGTACATTACGTTAATTTTTCTTATAAATCGGAATGTAACTGCTATAGACCCTATACTTTTTTTAACGACACTTTAAATTAAGAAGCGAATTATCCTATAATCAGACCAATCTGAAACATTTTGGGCATTGGGTTGACCCGTCTAAAAATTCTATAATAGCACAGCAATTAAGAGGAATGAGAGGAGGCACCGCCATGACAAATCTTGGAATGCAACTAGAATATTTCCCTTTAAGTATTCGGAATTTCACAGCTTCAACGGGAAGCTTAGCCCCCTTTTATAAGTTTAGGCGGACAATTCAGTCATTACGACCCAAAAGCAAGTTCAACCCTTGGGCCTTTAGACACACCATTAACAACTCCAGTCAAATATTACGGCGCAACAACTAATGAAAGCGGAACCGTTTGGTCAGTTGAAGGTAATGTTGGCACGCGCTATAAACTTTCGCCACTTTCTGATTTAATGTTGGATTTCAGAATGCAATATTTTTTTTCAAATTGGGTTGACGGACTTAGCCCAGACCCAACAATCTACAAAGAAAACAAAGCCAACGACTGGTTAATTTGGCTGAATTTCGGGTACATTTACTACATACAATAACCTCAAAATCTAATTTTTTCTTTTGTGCGTGCCCTCGTTTAGAACGTTTTGAGGTATGAGAAAATCTTTGCCAAACTCGGTCGGGCATTCCGCTACAATTTTTGTTTCACTTCGTTCCACAAAGGATTTCCGCTGCAAATTAAATTCGCTGAACTCCGATTAAAATAAAAGTATAGTGAAGTAATCCCTCACGCTAGCTATAGATTTAAGAGTTTAGATTTTTAAATAACCTCATAAAAATAAAAATTGATTTCAGAATTCGGTAGCAAATAAAGATTACATTTGAAAATAATTAATGAGAAACAAACCTTCACCTATCTATCTATCTATAATATGTTGACAATAAAAGTTGACAATAAAAGTTGAGACCAGAAACAACTTTAAAAACGGGGCGTAATCCGAAAAGTCAAAAGAGTAGGAGAAAATAAAAAATTATAATTATGAATTACTATTTAAAGGTTTTACAGAACTACACTGCATTCAGCGGAAGAGCAAGAAGAAGTGAATATTGGTATTTTGTGTTATTCAATATGATATTCGCAATTACTGCAATGATCATTGATAATGTTTTGGGGACAACATTTAAAATGGGGTATGGGGTTTCGTTACCTTATGGCTATGTATATTTATTATATATACTAGTGGTAATGATACCTAGCTTGGCAGTAGCAGTTAGAAGACTGCATGATGTTGGAAAAAGCGGTTGGTTTTTTCTTATCGCCCTTATTCCAATAATAGGAAGTATTTGGTTATTAGTACTACTGGCAACCGACAGTATACAAGGCGATAACAAATATGGTTCTAATCCTAAAGAAGTTATTGTTTAACAAAATCAAAACCAGTATATAACAGCACATTTGCGAATATAGCGGTTTAGTAGGAGTTGAAACATTCTGCTTTTAATAATAAAGTTGATTTAATGAACAATGTTCTTTTAAGTCTGCCATCGCACAAATATATAAACCGCTATTAAAAAACCAAAAAACCCGTTTTAAAACGGGTTTTTCTATACTATTAATTTTGTCTATTTCAGTAACCCATCCAATTGTTCTTGAAGTTTTGGTGACGAAGGTCTCGCCGCATCAGCGCTAACCACTTTTCCAGTTGGATCAATCAATATGAATCTTGGAATACTATTGATACTGAAACTTTTAATAAAATCAGAGTTCCAATCTTTATCGGCAAACAATTGAACGCCTCCTAATTCTTTTTCAGCAACGAATTTTTTCCATTTTTCAAAATCTTTTTGAACATCAACAGAAATACTCACGAAAGCAATGTTTTTACCTTCATATTTTTCTTCCACTTTCTTCAAAAAAGGTATTTCAGCACGACAAGGTCCGCACCAAGTTGCCCAAACATCTATGTAAACATACTTTCCTTTGAAATCTGAAAGCTTTGTGTTTCCTCCTTTAAAATTCAAATAATCAAAAGGCGAAGCCATAGTATTATTAAGTTGTTGCTTTTTTAAAGCTTCTGCATAATATTGTTTCATCCCGACTTTTGATCCTTCAATTTTCTTTTTTTGCAACGCAACAAAAGTTGCATCCAAATTACTGCTTTCTAATTTCAACAAGTCAGCTTTGCATTTTTCATCCACTTGCGTATTAAAGTCTACTTCTTTTAAAGCCAAAACTTTATCAAAATCAAATTTACTTTCTGCAATTGTGGATTGTGCTAAATAATTATTCTCATTGGCCCCAACTCCTGAATACACAATAGATTCATCAAATACTTTTGCATCCATTTTCAAAGTCAAATCGTATCCGTTTTTTAAATACAAATCGGTATATTCAACTCCGTCATACATTTGATACATTCCTTCTTTTATGTTAATAGTGTCTTTGAAAAATCCGTCTTTATTGACTTGGATTTTTTTATACACTTTCTTATTGTCTCTCAAAGAAATAAAATCACCGTTTTTATTGGCAATTTCAGCTTGAAAAGTAACGTAGTTTTTTGTTTGTGCTTCAACAGTAAAAGCAACTGCTAATACCATTCCTATAATGAATACTCTTTTCATAATTGTTTGGATTTTGATTAAGTACCAAATATAGGACTTTATTTGAATGAAATCGAGATTATTTCAGAACTTGTTCGAAACTAATTCAAATCATAATTGGAAATAAAAAAACCGCCAAATCTAATTTGGCGGTTTGCAATTGTGTAGTAATTTATTTAGCTTTTAATATTTAGCTAAAGCATCTT
>CANINJ010000126.1 GCA_947468985.1 Bacteroidota bacterium | reverse complement strand
TTAATATTTCAAGCCAACCAATTAAAGACGAAAGAGGCGTGCCAATTTGATGTGCAGTTTCCTTCGCCATTCCAGCCCAAAGTTTGTTTTGAGTCGCCATTTTTGTGCTGCGATAGAAATTGTAAACCAGCAACGCAAACAAGACAATAATTAGCAAAAATGCAATAGGATAATATTTGAGTTTGTTCAATAATGAGGAATTTCCGTAATATAAATATTGGGATTTTCCTGGAACATATTCAATGACTATCGGGTCATTTTCTTTCTTTAATCGTAATAAAAGTTCTTTTGATTTTTGTTCATTATTTATAATTTCATCGTCAACATTTATTGTATTAATGATACTATCTTTCTCAGTTACAATGATTGGAATTGTGGAATTATTGCTAAAAATCTGTAAAGGCAAATCCAATTCTGTATTTTCATTTGCATTAATTAAAGTTTTTTGGGCTTTTGCCAAAAGCTCCATTTTCAACCTTTCTTCATTTTTGAAAATTTGAAAAAAGTTAAAGGTATTCCAAAGAATAAAAATGATAATGATAAAGGAGGAAAAAATTATAATCCACCGTGTAAAATTTCTTTTGTTCGAAAACTGCATAAACTTCTTTCTAAAGTGATATTTAACGATAAATATAATGAAATATTATCATTTTGAATGTAGAAATATAATATTGCCTTATGGCTTATGAATAATAGATTGTATAATTCCGAATTTCTGAATCCATTTTATTATATTTGTTCAAATTGATTTTTATGATTAGCATCGAACCAAAAGACATTTCTTCATCAAAATTACAGGGCTATTTACAAAGTTCAGTAGGGCCGAGACCTATAGCTTTTGCAAGTACAATTGATAAAAACGGGAAGCCAAATTTATCGCCTTTTAGTTTCTTTAATGTGTTTAGTGCTAATCCTCCAATTTTGATTTTTTCACCGGCAAGACGTGTTCGAGACAATTCTATCAAGCACACTTTAATTAATGCCGAAGCGACTCGCGAAGTGGTTATAAATGTTGTGAATTTTGATATGGTGCAACAAACATCATTGTCGAGCACTGAATATGCTAACGGTGTAAATGAATTTTTAAAAGCTGGGTTTTCCACAATTCCATCGGATCTTGTGAAACCCTATCGCGTGGCTCAATCTCCAGTGCAATTTGAATGCAAAGTCAATGAAATAATAGGTTTAGGTAATCAAGGTGGCGCAGGAAATTTAGTGATTTGTGAAGTCTTAAAAATCCATATTAATGAATCCGTTTTAGATGACAATGGAACTATCGATCCCTATAAAATTGATTTGGTTTCAAGAATGGGTGGCAATTGGTATTCCCGAGCCAATCAAGGATTGTTTGAAGTTGCAAAACCATTGACAACATTAGGAATTGGTGTAGATCAAATACCAGATTTCATCAAAGAAAGTGCTGTTTTTGATGGAAATGATTTAGGAAAATTAGGAAATATTGAAGCATTGCCTACAACAGAAGAAATTAATATATTTGTAAATAAAAATTTTGCAGTGAAAGGTGTTTTAAGTGCAGATGATGTTTTGAAACAACATCAAAAAGCCAAGGAATATCTGGATGAAAACGATGTTGATTCTGCTTGGAAAGTATTGTTAGCGAAGTAAATAAAGAGAATAAAATAATAATAAAAATAGTTAAGATGGAAGTATCAGGAAAAATCAAAATGCTTGGAGAAGCAAAAAATGTAGGGAGCGGGAGTTTCCTAAAAAGAGAATTAGTTGTTACAACTGACGAACAATATCCTCAACACATTTTAGTTGAATTCGTTCAAGACAAATGTGATTTATTAAACAGTTTCAGTGTTGGTGAAGCGGTAAAAGTTTCAATCAATTTAAGAGGTCGAGAATGGGTTGACCCACAAGGTGTGACTAAATATTTCAACGCAATTCAAGGTTGGAGAGTGGAAAGATTGGCTGCTGCTGCACCAACTCAAGCGCCACCAATGCCAGCTGCCGAAGCATTTGCACCAGCAGAAACATTCAAAGAAGAAGAGCACGACGATTTGCCTTTCTAAAAAAATATTTAAATTAGATTTAAAAACTGTTTAAACTCAATTTTTAATTAATAAACCTATGCCATAATTTGTTCCTATTTGAGGATAAATTAAGGCGTGGGTTTTATTTTTACCAAAAGTAACCGACTTAAAAGGGCTCCAAAAGGAAACGGCAAGTCCAACGGCAGTGCCAATTCCTGCTCCCGCAAGAACGTCTGAAGTGTAATGTTTGTAATTTGCAATTCTTAAAAATCCTGTTGCTGTTGCAAATAAAAATCCACTGCTTGCATACCAAATATTAGCATCTTTATACTCGTAAAACAATAAAGATGCATTTGTAAAGGCTGTCGCAGTATGACCTGATGGAAAACTAAATTCGTCACTTCCGTCTGGGCGTTCTTCTTTAAAAGTGTGTTTCATAGTTTGAACAATTCCCCCCATAATTGCATTTGAAATTGCAATATTTATCGTTTGATGAAGAAAATCATCCTTTGGCTTAAAGCCCAAATAGCGACCACCATAAATTTGAAGAATGGCTTCATATTGTAAATAATTATCAGCTTTAGTTTGGAAATCTGTTCCTAAAGCACCTCTAAGATCACCTTGTAAATTTTTATTCATTGGTGCGTTTTTCAATAATAAGCCACTTGAAATTAGTGCCGCAGGAATAATAAAATGCTTGTATGATAATTTGTCTTTAATTGAAAAAATGCTGTCTTTTTGTTGTGCATTTCCATTTAAGGATAAGAAAAAAGTAAGAACAATTAAAAGTTTGATTTTCATTTGTGTAAAATTTAAAAAGCAACAGTTGCACCAATTAAGTTGTAACCAGATTTTCTGGAAGCATTCATATTAAATGTATATTTTTTTGGTGTTTCTAAAGGTGAATTGCTTTTTGTTATTTTACTATTTGCAATATTTTTACCAATAATACAACCCATAACCAATGCAATCGGGTAATCTGAATACCAATGAACATTGGCCTGAGCCATTTCATATCCTAATATTCCAATTAGACTGTAACCAACTGGTTTTATCCACTTTTTATCGGGATAATTTCCAATAATGACATTTAAAGCAGCCGTTGCAGTCATCAAATGACCCGAAGGCATTGCATCATATTGAGGTGTTTTTTTTGCAAAAGCACCAAAACTTGGAAACGGATTCCAGTCACCACCAGGATTTCCTTCTCTAATTGCAGGAGCTGGACTTTGTCTTCCCGAAATTCTTTTTATTGTTTGACTAAAAACTCCAGAAACTGCTAAACTTTCAACAATTCCGGTTGCTGTATTTAACGAGCGGTAATCATTATGAATTAAGCCGAATGTTGCAAATCCCATAGTCAATAATATTGGGGTTGTGCCATTTCCAAGTAAATATATACCAGAAGTAATATTGGGTGGAATATTAATAATGTAGGCTAATTTATCATATTTTGCTTCGTTTTTTAAACCAATTTGCTCTCCAAAATCTCTCGAATTATTTAATAAAAATTGATCTGCTGGGAGTAATGCCACAGTTAAAACCGTTGCTCCACCCAATGCAATTAGATTTTCTGTTGCGCCAAAATCCTTAATTGTTCCATAAACATCACGTGGAACGTGAGTAATCATTTCAAAAAAATGTGGCTTTTTATAGGTGTATATTTCTCCGTTTGAATTGGTATAACTTTGAAATTCAGATTTATTAGAAATAGTATCTTTGATTTGAGAAGATATTAACTGAGAAGTAAAGATTAGTGAGAGTAGGATTACTAATTTTTTCATTTAAAAAATTTTTCGCTAAAGATATTGTAAATTTTGCTTAATTTTATTTTTTACTATTAAATTCTACTTAATTTGCCTTAATAAATATGTACCTAATTTCAGATGTTCTCTATTTTCCTTCTTTAAATGAAGCAACATCCGAAGGGATTCTTGCCGTTGGAGGTGATTTGTCTTCCGATAGATTGTTATTAGCTTACAAAAGCGGAATTTTTCCGTGGTTTAATCCTGGTGAACCTATTCTTTGGTGGGCTCCAAGTTCAAGAATGGTTTTGGTTTTCGAGAATTTAATTATTTCAAAAAGTATGCGGAATATCCTCAATAGAAATGTTTTTAAAGTTACTTTTAATCAAGATTTTAAAGCAGTTATTTCCAACTGTCGTTCTATTAAAAGAGAGGGGCAAAATGGTACTTGGATAAGTGATGAAATGATTAAAGCGTATTGTAATCTTCATAAATTGGGCATTGCAAAATCTGTTGAAGTTTGGCAAAATGAAGAATTAGTTGGTGGATTATATGGAATCGATTTAGGAAATGTATTCTGTGGCGAAAGTATGTTTTCCAAAGTGAGTAATGCTTCCAAAGTGGCTTTTATTACTTTAGCAAATCAATTAAAAAATGACAATTATAAAGTATTAGATTGTCAAGTTTACAATGAACACCTCGAAAGTTTGGGTTGTAATGAAATTGACAGAGAAGATTTTATGAAAATTTTGAATGAAGATTCTTAACTTCTTTTCCAGCAATCTTCTACGTGATCGTTTACCATTCCTGTGGCTTGAAGATGAGCGTAAACAACTGTTGAACCGACAAATTTAAAGCCTTTTTTCTTTAAATCTTTGCTAATTGCATCCGAAAGTGGCGAAGTAGCTTGAACTTCTTTCATTATTTTAGGGTAGTTAATAACAGGTTTCCCATCTACAAAACCCCAAATATATTTGCTAAAACTTCCAAATTCTTCTTGTATTTTCATAAATGAAATGGCATTCGAAACAGCAGAACGAATCTTCAATTGGTTGCGAATAATTCCTGCGTTTTGCATTAATTCTTGGATTTTATCTTCAGAGTACAAAGCCACTTTTGAATAGTTAAAGTCGTCAAAAGCCAATCGAAAATTTTCTCTTTTTTTTAATATTGTAATCCAACTCAATCCCGCTTGAAACGTTTCTAAAATAAGAAATTCAAATAACTTTTGGTCGTCATAAACAGGAACGCCCCATTCATCATCGTGGTATTTTTCGTAAATATCGATTCCAACGCACCATTTACATCTAATTTTTTCTTCCATTATTTATTGAATTATGTTCAAATAAAAGCTGTTATTTTTTAGAAACGGTAATCATAAAGTCTTTTAAATAATATGGCTCAAAGTACGCCACATCTTCAAAATCTTTTTCTTTAAATTTTTTGTAACTCAGAAAACCCATTTCTTTTGCTGATGGATATACTATTTCATCGTGAAAAATAAAGTTTTGATTTGTTAAAACCGTTTTCGCTTTTTCCGAACAATCGCCAACAAAATGAATTGGTTCAGTGATTTTTAAAAAAGATTCTTCTGTGATTATTTCAGCTTTAACTTCTCTTATTTTTTCTGCTTCAGAGTTGAAAATTGCAGAATACACTTCCATTCTTCTGGCATCAATCATTGGAATAATTAATCCTTCTGAAATTGATACTTGTGTAGCTAAAACTTGTAAAGTATCGATTGAAATTAGGGGAATATCCAATGCAAAACACAAACCTTTTGCTGCCGAAACGCCAATGCGCAAGCCTGTGTAAGAACCTGGGCCTTGACTAACCGCAACTGCCGATAAATCTTTGGAATTAAGCTGTAATTCTTGCAAACATTCTTCAATGAAAATGTGTAATTTTTCGGCGTGAGAATATCCCGACTCAGCCATTTCTTTGCATAAAATGGTTTTCCCATCTTTTGCAATTGCAACAGAACAGTTTTTGGTAGCCGTTTCTAAATTGAGAATATAAGACACTTTTTGGTAGTTGAAATTTCTAAATTACTTCTTTTCTGGCTTTTCAATTCCAGTACTCACCACAATTTTATCACCTGAATTTAGCTCTTTTGTAACTGTTGTATAAGGACCAATAATCACAATATCGCCCTTTTTGAGACCAGAAATAACTTCGATATTAGTATCGTCCTGAATGCCAGTTTTTATAATTCTGATTTTGGCTTTATCTCCGACTTTCACAAAAACACATTCGAATTTCTTGTCGCTTTTCGGAGCGGTTTGTGATTCACTTTCTTTTGAATCTTCAACAACAATTTT
>CANINJ010000125.1 GCA_947468985.1 Bacteroidota bacterium | reverse complement strand
TTTCAGGGCGAAATACGATAGAAATAATAGACACTATCGAAAAACATTCGCCTGAGATTATTCGGATTATGAGGCAAACAGAAATTGCCGAAAACCAAAGAATTAATGATACCGCGTTGCTTAAAACCGAGCGTATTAAAAAGAAGTTTAAAATTGCATTGAACATTCCAAAAGGGTATAATAGTGTTTTGACTCGGAAGAAATTTGTTTGGTTCAAAAAAGAAATAACGGGTGGTAGCACAAGCCTATTAATTTACCAAGTACCAATAAAAAACATCAAAAATTATCGCAATTCGAATGTGATGAATAACATTATAAGAATGCGAGATTCCATTGGTTCTCTTTATATTCACGGAACAGAGCGGTATTCTAAAATGATTACCGAGCAAGCCTATTCCCCTTATTTTTTCTATACAAAATTAGAAGGAAGAACCGCTTACGAAACAAAAGGAACGTGGGAAATGAAAAATGATTTTATGTCGGGACCATTCATAAATTACTGTATTACAGACTATAAAAACCGAAGAATGTTGGTTTTGGAGGGATTTTGTTATGCGCCATCTAAGAAAAAAAGAGACTTAATGTTTGAATTGGAAGCGATAATAAAATCGGTGAAATTCATAAAAAATAAATAAAAAATTATGCCAATTAAATGGGTAACGAAAAAATTTGAAGCGCTTTCAGTTGTCGAATTATATCAAATATTGAGATTGCGTTCCGAGATTTTTGTAGTGGAACAAAATTGCGTTTATCAAGATTTAGACAATAAAGATCAGAAAGCACTGCACCTTTTTGGGCAATTTGAAGGAATAATAATCGCCTATTCAAGACTGTTTAAAGCAGGTGATTATTTTGATTGTTCTTCTATTGGGAGAGTTGTCGTAGCTGCAAATTACAGAGACAAAAAATTTGGACACGACTTAATAAAACAAGGAATTACTGAAATTAAAAATCATTTCAACGAGAAAAATATTACTATTTCAGCACAATTGTACCTGAAGAAATTTTATGAATCGCATGGATTTATTCAAACTTCAGAAATGTATTTAGAAGATGATATTCCACACATAGAAATGAAAATAACGGTTTAGATTTTTGTTATTAACAGTTCAACTCTTCTGTCGTACTCGTTTCCTTTTCCAAGTGGCACCGTATTTCCGTAGCCTTTAAAAGTCATTCTGTCTTTAGAAATTCGCTTAAAAAGCAGGTATTTATAAACCGATTCTGCTCTATTGGTTGAAAGTTCTCTTTTTCTAGTTTCTTTATCAATTGCCTCTTTTTGATACGGTGGCGTACAACAAACATGTCCTTGAATTTCGAAATTTAAGTTTTTGTATTTCATTAAATCGCGAGCAATTTTGTCCAATTGTGTTTTGGCTTTAAACTCCAATTTACTAATTCCTCTTTCAAATAAAAGGTTTTCAAGATAAATATGATCCCCAACAATTTGCTTCTTTTGAATAGAATTGTAAAACCCTGGAATTTCAATTTTTGGAAGTGGTTTAAGATTTAAAACAACGTCAACTCTTCGGTTTTTAGAACGTTTTTCAGGCAAATTTTCAACCATATCATCATCAATCAAAATTCGACCTTTACCTTCAATTGTAACAATAATTTTATTTTTGATTCCATTACTCAAAAGCATTTCCTTAATAGTATTTGCTCTGTTAGATGATAATTTAAAATTATATGCGTCCTTTCCTATATCGTCTGTATAACCAAATATTTGTACGGATGCAATTCGGGTTGAATCTGTTTTTTGAATATAATCAATAACTGCTTTGCCTTGATTTTCGTCCAAGTTGAATTTGTCGAATTCAAAATATACCGATTGCACCACTTCTTCCTGAGCGTATAAAAACCCACAAAACAAAATCGGTAAAAATTTCAAAAAGCGCATAATTAATTTTTTAATATGTTATTGTATTCCAATTGATTGTTCAAAATTCCAACAGCTTTTTTTATCTCAGAATTATTTTTTGTATAATATAAATACAAACCTTCTTTGTATTGGTATCTTTTTATAATTTCATCCAATATTAGATTTTTTATTTCTTTTTGATTTTGATTTAATAAATTTTCTTCACTTTTTTGCAATGCAGTTAGCAATTGTTGGTATTCAACAGCTATTGAAGTATCTAATTTTTCTTTTTTAGCAATTGTCAATGTTTTTTTTAGTGCCAATTCCGTTTCTGTATCAAATGAGAAATTTTCTTTCTTTAAAAAAGCTTTAAATGCTATGAAATCCGCATCGGTAATTGTAGGGATTGTATTTCCTAAATTTGGATTTTTGTAATAATAATCGGTTACAAAATTGAAAATTCCATCGTTTTTAACCAATGCATCCGAAATATTACTGAGTTTGGTTTCATCCATAACTACATCGGGTAAAATTCCGCCTCCATCATAAACAGTTCGCCCTTTTCGAGTTTTAAACGCATTATAATCGGTTGTCGCAGTGCGAATTGCCTTACCATCTTTATCTTTATGAGAATAATCTAACGCTTGAATGCATCGGCCAGAAGGTGTATAATATCGAGAAATTGTGATTTTAATTTGCGTTCCATAACACAAGTCAATTGGACGTTGCACCAATCCTTTTCCAAAACTTCTACTTCCAATAATTACGGCACGATCTAAATCTTGCAAAGCGCCAGAAACTATTTCCGAAGCCGAAGCACTTTTTCCATCTACAATTACCACCAATGGAATTTCTGTATCTATTGGGTCTCGAGTAGTTTTAAAAGTATTATTATGTTTTTCAATTTTTGATTTTGTTGTAACGATAATCTCATTTTTTGGAACAAATAAATTACAAATATTAACTGCTTCGTTTAATAGCCCTCCTGGATTTCCTCGTAAATCTAAAATAATTTTTTCGGCACCTTCTCTTTTCAATTGTTCCAACGCTTCTTTTATTTGAGCAGATGCTTTACTTGTAAATTGATTAAGTACAATGTAACCTGTTTTATCGTCAATTTTTCCAAAAAACGGAACCGCTTTCAATTCAACTTCTTCCAAAATCAATAGTGCTGAAAGTTTTTTCCCTTGACGATTAAATTTAACGTCCACTTTAGCGTTTTTTCCGCCTTTCAATAATTGACCCGCATCTTCCTTAAAATCAGCAAGAATAATATCTCCAATTTGAACAATTTCATCACCCCCTTTTAACCCAGCTTTGTCTGCCGGATAATTTTTATAGACTTCTTTTACAATTAATTTTTCTTCTTTTCTCGTAATTACAGCCCCTATTCCCGTGTATTCTCCGGTGTTGTTGATTTTGAATTTCACAACATCTTGCTCGTTAAAATAATTGGTATAAGGATCTAAATCGGTCAACATGCTTTTGATGGCTTTGTCCATTAATTCGCCAGGATTGGTGTCGTCAACATAATTCATATTTACCGCTTTGAACAATGTTGTGAAGATTTCTATTTGTTTTGCAACTTCAAAAAAATCTTCCTTGAAGCTTGCGCCAATAAAGAGTAAACCACTTGCTATTACGGGAATTATATATCGTTTTTTAAGAAAAGAGTACATTTTATATTTTTAATATTTATTGCAAACGAAAATACGAATAAACTTTATATTGATGCTATAAATTATTCATAATTAATTAGTTTGCGGAATTTCTAAACGACTTCGCTTTTTATTGCCAACAAAAATTTCTCGAATAATTGGATTGTTTTTTTATTGATTTCGTCATACGACAAAAGGTCTTTTGTTTGATATAAAAACATAATCGCATAAGGTTGTGTCATATTATCCAACAATAAATGTTTGTTCAAGCGATAGGTTTCTCGAAGAACACGCTTGAAATAATTTCTATCAACTGCACTTTTAAAATGTTTTTTTGAAACAGAAACCCCCATTTTAATTGGCGTATTCTCCCCAAAATCTCCAGCAATATAAACTAATCGCAACGGATATTTCGACACCGATTTTCCTTTCGAAAAAAGTAAATCAATCGCCGTTTTGCTTTTTAGCTTTTCTGCTTTTGGATAAGTAAAATTCATTTTTGTCATCAAGTTCTAAAATGCAAAGGTACAACGGAACAAGTAATAATTTAGAAAAGCGATTTGTCTCCTTAATTTTATTTCAATTCATACACATTGTTGTCCCTTTTCACGTCGGCCATTAAGCCGTTTGGGTCAATTGTAATTTTCTTAATTGTGTTTTTTGTAGCCGAAATCGTAAATTCATAATTTGGATTTCCCCAAGCCCAATCGTTCAAAACCGTTCTTTTAATTGCAGGATTAGGATTGTCTTTCACGAAACTCATCATGCGCAACGGAATGTAAAAAGTTTCTTTAGTTCCGTTCACATATTCTACCTCTAAGTCAATTGGCATAGGCATTCTGCCAATTCTTTCTAATGAAATGGATGTTTTATCTGAAATTTCCGAAACTTGTTTAATACCGTAATCAATCGTGTTGGTAGTTTGTGTCCAATCGGTTAAATACCAATCCAATTCGGCTCCTGAAACACGTTCTGCAGTTCGTTTTATATCATTTGGCGTTGGATGTTTGAACTTGAATTCTGAATAATAACGCTGAAGCGTTTTCATCAAGTTTTCCTTCCCAATTAAATAGTCCAATTGCGCCAAGAAAAGTTCCCCTTTGCTATAAGATGAAATACTATAAACCCGATTTTCATCAAAGCGATCGGCGTGAGTTCCTTGCGGTTGTTCTTTGCCCGAATTTCCCATATTTATATAGCTTTTGTAGCTTCCTTCAAATGGATTTTCTGCCTTTTTTTCTGCCAATTCATTCATTCCTAAATCTTCTATAAACGAGGTGAATCCTTCGTCCATCCAACCGTGTTTACTTTCATTTGAAGCTAAAATGTGTTGGAACCAAGAATGTCCCATTTCGTGTGCAATAACTCCAAGAAGTCCATCATAATTGCCTTCGCCAAGAATTAAGGTACACATTGCATATTCCATTCCGCCATCGCCACCTTGAATAACTGAAAATTGTTCATAAGGATATTTCCCAACAATTTTATTGTAAAACTGCATCAATTGAACTGTTTTGGACTGTGCATTTTTCCAATTTTCAATAATTTTTGGATTGTTTTTATACAAGAAATGAAGCGTTGCGCCATTAGGAATTTGCAACATATCGTGAATGTAATTTTTGTCGGCTGCCCAAGTAAAATCGTGTACATTTGGCGCAATAAAATGCCAAGTCAATGTTTTTGTTTTCTTTGGATAAACTACATTTATTCCAGTATCTTGATAGCCGTGACCAATTTCGTTTTTGTTTTGCAAATAACCAGAACCGCCTAAAATATACTCTTTGTCAATTGTAATATTTACATCGAAATTTCCCCAAACACCGTGAAATTCCCTTGCAATATAAGGATCTGCATGCCAACCTTCAAAATCAAATTCGGCAATTTTCGGATACCATTGTGCCATCGAAAGTTCTACACCTTCTTTATTATTTCGTCCCGAACGACGAATTTGAACAGGAACTTGCCCTTCAAAATCTAAAGTGAAAGTTGTTTTTCCTCCAGGTAAAATGGCTTTCGCCAAGGTAACTTCGAGAGTAGTTTCCACTTCTTTTGCCACAGCGGGAACTCCATCTTGTTTGAAATTTGAAATGTGCAAAAAGCCAATTTCATTCGGTTTCAAGTTTTTAATTCTACTTTCTTTAACTTCTTTATCCCCAATTTTGATTTTATTAACCATTCTTCCATCAGGATCTTTGATGTTTTGCAAACGCATATCCATCTCACTTCCGGGTTGAAAAGCATTATTATACAAATGATAAAAAACTTTTTTCAGCGTATCAGATGAATTATTGGTATAAACCAATTCCTGTTTTCCTTTATATAAATAGGTTTTTACATCTATGGAAACATCCATTTTGTAGTTTGCTTTTTGCTGCCAATAAGTTGAATTTTGAGAAATTACCTTCCCAAAACTTAAAAGAAGTATATAAAATATAAAGAATTTTTTCATAGGTATTTAGAAATTGAAGTTGTTCAGATAGTTTAAAAAAAGGAATAAGCCTGCCGAAATGTATAAAATTCCTGCAAGCTTATTAATATGTTTTTCTAAATTTATCC
>CANINJ010000124.1 GCA_947468985.1 Bacteroidota bacterium | reverse complement strand
ATTGTATATATTTTGAATTGGGATTTAGAAGAAAAATCCAAACCAGTTCAAAAACAATTATTTGTAACTTTAGAAAATGACGAACAGAAAATATACGATTACCTTCTAAAATCGGGAAAAGAAATCCTTGATATTATTGCATTAGAATGTGATTTTCCGATTTATAAAATCTCTGGAATGTTATTAAATATGGAATTAAAAGGTGTTATTCGACCTTTGCCGGGGAAATTATTTGAGGCAATTTAGAAACTAAATCCTAATTTTTCTCTAACTCTTCGCAAAACGCCATTGGCGACAGCTTTCGCTTTTTCGGCACCTTCAAATAATTCGTGATCAATTTCTGGCAAATTACTCATATAGTAATTGTATTTCTCACGTTCGGTTTTGAATTTCTCGGTAATTAACTCAAATAAGTCTTGTTTGGCGTGACCATAACCATAATCAGCATTTGCATTAGCATAATTAAAAATCATTTTTTCAATTTGATTTTCGTCAGCTAATAATTTATAAATAGCAAAAATGTTACACGTTTCAGTATTTTTGGGTGCTTCCAAAGGTGTGCTATCACTTTCAATTCCCATAATTTGCTTGCGCAAAGCCTTGTCATCTAAAAATATGTTGATGATATTATTCGCAGATTTACTCATTTTTCCGCCATTTGTACCTGGAACATATTTGGTATCTTCTTGAATATACGATTCTGGCAAAACGAAAGTTTCCCCCATTTGATGATTGAAACGAGCCGCAACATCACGAGTAATTTCAATGTGCTGCAATTGGTCTTTTCCAACAGGAACAAATTCGGCATCATACAACAAAATATCAGCTGCCATAAGCATTGGATAAGAAAACAATCCTGCATTTACATCTTCTAAACGGTCGGATTTGTCTTTGAATGAATGTGCCAATGTCAACCTTTGAAAAGGAAAAAAACAACTCAAATACCAAGATAATTCTGCCGTTTGTGGCACATCAGATTGGCGATAAAAAATCACTTTTTTAACGTTCAATCCACACGCTAACCAAGCAGCGGCGGTACTATAGGTATTCGCTCTTAAAGTTGTTCCGTCTTTTATTTGAGTGATAGAATGTAAATCCGCAATGAAAAGAAACGATTCATTCTCGGGTTTATTCGACAACTCAATCGCTGGAATTATTGCGCCTAATAAATTTCCTAAATGTGGTGTTCCTGTGCTTTGTATGCCTGTTAAAATCTTTGACATTGTTTTTTTATTTATCGCAAAGTTAAACCTTTGTATTAAAAATAACAGCTAATTGTGTATTTTTGACAATATGAAATTAATAAAAAACATTTTTTGGCTTCTTTGGCGAATTTGGTTTTACATTATGATGGGAATTCCTATCATTATAATGTTGCCGTTTTTAGTGATTTCTATTCTTAAAGAAAAATGGTATCCCTACTTTTTTATAATGGCTCGAATTTGGGCAAAAGTAATTCTTTTCGGGACTGGCTTTTATTATAAAATTGAGCGAGAACAAGAAATGGAACCCAATAAAAGTTATATGTTGGTTGCCAATCACACTTCTATGACGGATATTATGTTGATGCTTGTGGTTTCAAAACATCCTTTTGTATTTGTTGGCAAAAAAGAATTATCGAAGATTCCATTGTTCGGATTTTTCTACAAACGCACGTGTATTTTGGTGGATAGAAATAGTACGAGAAGCCGAATGGAAGTTTTTAACCGGGCTCAAAAAAGATTAAATCAAGGTTTGAGTATTTGTATTTTTCCAGAAGGTGGCGTTCCCTTAGACGAATCTATCGTTTTGGACGATTTTAAAGATGGTGCTTTTCGATTGGCAATTGAACATCAAATTCCAATTGTGCCAATTACTTTTGCAGATAATAAAAAGCGAATGTCCTATACTTTTTTCAGTGGAAGTCTCGGAATTATGAGAGCAAAAGTGCATCCTTTTATTTATACAACTGGAAAAACTATTGAAAACAAAAAAGACATTCGAGAAGTTAAAGAACACGCTTGGTCAATAATTCACAAGCAACTTTTGGACTATAATAAATAAAAAAAACTGCCCAATTTCTTGAGCAGTTTCTGAATTTAAGCGTTATTTTCTTTAATTCTATCTTTAATTTTTTGTTCTAATTCGTCTGCCATTTCAGGATTGTCCTTGATTAACGATTTCACCGCATCGCGACCTTGTCCTAATTTGGTTTCGCCATAACTGAACCAAGAACCTGCTTTTTTGATAATTTCAAATTCAACGGCCAAATCTAATATTTCGCCAGTTTTAGAAATTCCTTCACCGTACATAATATCAAATTCTGCAACTTTGAAAGGTGGTGCCACTTTATTTTTAACGACTTTCACTTTTGTTCTGTTTCCAATAACATTATCGCCATCTTTTATTTGTGTAGAACGACGAATGTCCAAACGAACTGAAGCATAAAATTTCAATGCGTTTCCACCAGTTGTTGTTTCTGGATTACCAAACATAACCCCAATTTTCTCTCTCAACTGATTGATAAAGAATACCGTACAATTTGTTTTACTAATAGTTCCAGTTAATTTTCTCAAGGCTTGAGACATCAAACGGGCGTGTAAACCCATTTTTGAATCACCCATTTCGCCTTCAATTTCACTTTTTGGTGTCAAAGCGGCAACAGAGTCAATTACTACAATATCAATTGCGCCAGAACGAATTAAATTCTCAGCAATTTCAAGTGCTTGTTCCCCATTATCAGGTTGCGAAATGATTAAATTTTCAATATCAACGCCTAATTTTTCTGCATAATTTCTATCAAAAGCGTGTTCCGCATCAATAAAAGCTGCAATTCCACCAGCCTTTTGAGCTTCTGCAATTGCGTGCAAGGTTAAGGTTGTTTTTCCTGAAGATTCCGGGCCATATATTTCAATAACTCTTCCTCTTGGATAACCGTTTACGCCTAATGCTAAATCGAGTCCTAATGAACCTGAAGAGATAGTTTCCACTTCTTCAACGGCTTTATCGCCCATTTTCATTACGGTTCCCTTTCCGTAGGTTTTATCTAATTTATCTAATGTAAGTTGAAGGGCTTTTAACTTGGCTTCTTTTTCTGGATTTGCTTTTTCTTTGTCCGAACTCATCTTTGCTTTCATTTAGTTTCACTTATTTTTAGTAAAAATAGTTCTTTTTTCCGAAGTTCCAAGAAGTGTTTTAATAAAGAATTTTGTCTTTGTAAAAAAAACCACTACAAAATAAATATTTCGTACTTTTGACCGCAATTTCACAGCAATGGAAAAAATAATATCGTATCCAATATCTATAATTAGCTTACTCTTGTTTTTGCTAACTATAGTTATTTTTCATCCAATTCAGTGGATTTGTTTCAATTTATTTGGATACCAAGCCCATAAAAAAAGTGTCGATTATCTCAATTTTATACTTTTGCGAATTGGACATTTATTAGGAACTCGCTATAAAATTGAAAATAGAGAATCCATTCCCGAAGGAGTTCCAATAATTTTTGTGGCAAATCATCAGAGTTTATACGACATCATCGGAATAATATGGTTTTTGAGAAAATTCCATCCTAAATTTGTAAGTAAGAAAGAATTGGGCAAAGGAATTCCGAGTATTTCCTATAATTTAAATCACGGAGGTTCGGTATTAATTGATAGAAATGATCCAAAACAGGCTATTTCAGTTATCAAAGAATTATCACAATATATTGAAAAAACAAATCGTTCAGCGGTAATTTTCCCTGAAGGAACGCGATCTAAAACTGGTAAACCGAAAGAATTTGCGAAAAGCGGCTTAAAAATTCTTTGTAAATACGCTCCGTCTGCATTTGTTGTTCCAATAACGATTAACAATTCATGGAAATTTGTTAAATTTGGCTTTTTGCCGTATGGTCTTGGAAATCGAATTACCTTTACCGTTCATAATGCAATATCTGTAAAGGAATCCGACAGTGAGGATTTATCAAATAAAGTAGAAGAAATTATAATTAAAAGCATAAAACATAAATAAATTGATTTCACAGTTTTGAGAAATTGAAACTATAAAATCCAAACCTAAATTAATTATGTCAATAAAAAACATGCGTCTTGAAGTGATGCAATTTCTTGAAAAAAATGTCGATACTTTTGTCGATCAATATTTAATTCCTGTTGAAAAAATTTGGCAACCTACCGATTTTTTACCTAATTCTCAATCTGAAAATTTCTTTGAAGAAGTTAAAGAATTACGTGAAATTGCAAAAGATTTACCTTATGATTTCTGGGTAACTTTAGTAGGAGATACGATCACCGAAGAAGCATTGCCAACGTATGAATCTTGGTTAATGGACGTGGAAGGAATTGACCAAGTGGAAGCTAACGGCTGGTCAAAATGGATTCGTCAATGGACTGGCGAAGAAAATCGTCACGGAGATTTGTTGAATAAATACCTTTATTTATCGGGTCGTGTAAACATGCGTGAAGTTGAAATGACCACACAACATTTGATAAATGATGGTTTCGATATTGGAACAGGAAGAGATCCCTACAAGAATTTTGTTTATACAAGTTTCCAAGAATTGGCGACTTATGTTTCTCACAATCGTGTGGCACAATTGGCAAAAACGTATGGCGATAATAAATTGTCTAAGATTTGCAAAATGATTGCAGGCGATGAAATGCGTCACCACCATGCCTATAGCGAATTTGTAAATCGTATTTTCCAAGTAGATCCAAGCGAAATGATGTTGGCTTTTCAATATATGATGAAACAAAAAATCGTAATGCCAGCGCAATTTTTGAGAGAATCTGGCGAAAAAATGAGTTCAGCATTTGAACACTTTTCAGATTCTGCACAAAGAATTGGTGTTTATACCGCAAGTGATTATGTGGATATTATGCAAAAATTAATTGATAAATGGGAAATTGATAAAATTTCAAATTTAACAGACGAAGCAGAAAAAGCAAGGGATTATTTAATGAAATTGCCAGGAAGAATGGCTAAAATTTCAGAAAGATTAATCATTCCTCAAGAATCTCAAATTTTCAAATGGGTAGAACCTGCGAGAGTTTAAAATTTATTAAATGTTGAATTTTGAAGCATCCCTTTAAAATTCAACATTTTTTATTTAAATAGACCCATTATGATAAATCCAGATCTTATTAATGCAACAATTAAATTTGTAAAACAAGAACTTGAAAATGCTGAAGGTGGACATGATTGGTTTCACATTCAAAGGGTTTATAAAAATTCATTGTCAATTGCAAATGATGAAGATTGTGATGTTTTAGTGGTTAAATTAGGCGCATTACTTCACGATATAGCCGATAGTAAATTTCATAATGGAGATGAAACTGTAGGTCCAAAAAAAGCAAGATTGTTTTTAGAAAGCGAAAATGTTTCTGAAAATACGATTGTTCACGTTATCAATATTATCGAAAACATTTCCTTTAAAGGCGGGAATGTTATCAAAAATTTCCACTCTTTAGAATTAGATATTGTTCAAGATGCCGATCGTTTAGACGCTATTGGCGCCATCGGAATAGCAAGAACTTTCAATTATGGGGGATTCAAAAACAGATCATTATACAATCCAAATATTGCTCCAAATCTTCACATGAGTAAGGAGGAATATAAAAATTCAGAGGCACCAACAATCAATCATTTCTATGAAAAATTGTTGCTTTTGAAAGATAAAATGAATACCAAAACTGGAAAAAAAATTGCAGCACAAAGGCATCATTTTATGGAATCCTTTTTATCGCAATTTTATGCCGAATGGGATGGTGAAAAATAATATTTTCTTTCTATTACCCTTTAAAATCAGGCTTTCTTTTTTCTAAAAAAGCGGTTGTTCCTTCCTTGAAATCTTCTGTTCCAAAGCATTTTCCAAACGCCTCAATTTCTGTTTTATAGCCATTGACACCCTCTTTAAAATTGGCATTAATTGCTTTTATCGCTTGGCTGATTGCTACTGGCGAATTCCTTGCGATTTTTTGTCCAATACCATTACAGAATTCTAAAAGTTCTGCTTGTGGAACTACATAATTCACTAAACCGTAAGCTTTTGCTTCATCTGCAGTTAACATTCCCGCAGACATAATCATTTCCATTGCCTTTCCTTTTCCAACTAATTGTGGCAATCTTTGGGTTCCTCCGTAACCTGGAATTACACCAAGTGAAACTTCTGGTAATCCCATTT
>CANINJ010000123.1 GCA_947468985.1 Bacteroidota bacterium | reverse complement strand
TGGAATCTGGATTTTTCTTAATTCCATTGGCACCCGGAATTGAAGATACTGAAGCTTTGCGAGAAGCGTATTTTGACAAAATAATTGATCGTTTTGAAGCTTTAACGCAACAAAATATAAAAAATAATATTATTTTTAAGGAATCTTTTTGCAAAAACGATTTTGAAGAAGTCTATAATTCCTACAAAGGAAACGCTTATGGAATGGCGAATACACTGATGCAAACCGCATTTTTAAGACCAAAATTAAAAAGTAAAAAAGTAAAAAATTTATATTTCACGGGACAATTAACCGTTCCTGGACCTGGTGTTCCGCCAGCTTTGATTTCAGGAAAGTTAGTCGCAGAATTAATTGAAAAACACATTTAGATATGAAATCCCTTTTTGACAAAATATCTTTTGATTGTAGCCGAAATGTTACAAAATCATACAGCACTTCCTTTTCTTCGGCGGTGAAAATGCTTGCGCCAAATATCAGGCAAGACATCTATAATATTTATGGATTTGTGCGCTTTGCTGACGAAATTGTAGATAGTTTTCACGACTATAATAAGGAAGAATTGTTTTTGCTTTTTGAGAATGATTTAGAATTGGCTTTGAAAAATAAAATCAGCCTGAATCCTATTCTAAATTCCTTTCAATATACTGTTACTAAATATAAAATTCCAAATGAATTAATTGCAGCTTTTATGAAAAGCATGAAATTAGATTTAACAAAAACAGAATATAAAACAGAATCCGAATACAACGAATATATTTTTGGTTCGGCGGATGTGGTTGGTTTAATGTGTTTGAAAGTTTTTGTAAACGGAGACGATTCTAAATATGAAACCCTCAAAGATTCCGCTATGCGATTGGGTTCTGCCTTTCAAAAAGTGAATTTCCTGAGAGATTTAAAAGCAGATTTTGAAGATTTAAACCGTACTTATTTTCCAAATACCGATTTGTCAAAATTAGATGAAGTTTCAAAACTAAAAATTATTGAAGAAATTGAAGCCGATTTCAAAGTAGGTTACGAAGGCTTGATTCATTTGCCAATGGAAGCTAAATTTGGTGTTTATACCGCTTATATCTATTATAAAAAATTGCTTTCAAAATTGAAAAGTACGCCATCCGCAGAAATTAAAAACACGAGAATTCGAGTTTCTAATTACCAAAAATACGGACTTTTTGCAAAATGTTATTTCACCTACAAATTAAACATCATTTAAATTAATCAATTATGTGGATTTATATAGTGGTCTTTTTCGTTACTTTTTTCTTTATGGAATTTATGGCGTGGTTCAGTCATAAGTACATTATGCACGGTTTTCTTTGGGTTTTACACGAAGATCACCACAAAAAAGACCACGATTCTTGGTTTGAACGCAACGATTTATTCTTCATTTTTTACGCCGTGGTCAGTATGGGATTTTTCTTTCTGTGGAGAAGCGGGATTTTTGATCTTGGCTTGGCAGTTGGTTTAGGAATTTTCGCTTACGGTTTTGCCTATTTTATGGTCCACGATATTTTCATTCACCAACGTTTCAAATTATTTCGAAATGCCAATAATATGTATTCTCGAGCGGTTAGAAGAGCGCACAAAATGCACCACAAACACGTTGGAAAAGGAGATGGAGAATGTTTCGGAATGCTTTTAGTTCCTTTCAAATATTTCAAAAAATAAAAAAAGCGTTCCGAAACCGGAACGCTTTTTCATAATAACTAACCTCAACCTTTTATTTTTCAAGCAATTGCTGCAACGGTTTCAATTGTTCCAAATTGATATTTTCCTTTTTAAGTACGGACATTATCGTCATTATCCCCGTTGGATTCATATCTTTTCCAAGAATTCTTACTACCGCAAAACCATTTTCTTTTTTATTAGCAAACAAAACAAACTCTTGAATGTGTTCGTCATCACCAACAAAGCTAACAAACGCACCTTCTTTTCCAGAACCAAATTTCATTAATTGTTGGTACTTTTCATCTTTAAGAATAGCATTTACTTTAGCGCGTTCTATCTCAAATTCAGCTTTGTTTTTATCGTTTAATTTAAATGCTAAAATATTCATTTTATCAAAAGACTTCAAAGCTGCATTTTGATCAGCAGTTAATTTTGAAGCATCAATATTCAAAATACTTGGGGATAAATCCAATGCAATGAAATTCTTGTTTTCAGTATTTTCTACAAAGTACTTTTGTAAAGTGGGTTCGTTATTGCAACTTGACAATAATAAACTTCCGATAATTGCAAGACTATAAATGGATTTCATCTTGATTATTTTTTACCTCTAGTTGCTTTTTTCAGTTCATCTCCACCAGGAATTCTCATTTTATCAGTTAATACAGAAATTTCATTCAAATCAAAATCGCCAGTTAAGGACATTAAAACGGTTTCATTTCCCTTTGAACTTCCTTCCATAAACATCAATAATTCTTTAATTTGCGAATCGTTAGCACCCGATCTTACTGATATTTTAATATTTTTACCGTTATCATTCACACGCATCAATTCTTCTAAACCTGCAGATTTCATATATTTTTCTGAAGTAGCTTTCATATCCGCTGAAACCCTTGTACTATTGGTGGTGAAAACTTTTAGATTATCTAATTTTCTAATCAAATTTAAATACGGTTGCGCCTCTTTATCACTGGCATCCATTTTTACTTTGCTCATCAATTCAAACATTTTCTTGTTTACAATGATGGAAGTTACGTCGTCTTGTCCGTCAAATTTATCAAATGCTGCTTGTCCAAAAAAGAACGTTGGCAATAACATAATTACGAATACTACTATTGATTTTCTCATGATTTCTATTTATTAAAATTATTTTTAAAAATTAAGTCTTTTGAGTACTGATACTCGTTAATATATTCTACACTTTCTATTCCCACATTTACATTTTCAGACAATAAAGCCAACGCTTTTTGAGTTGCTGCGAAAGCGGCTTCAGGATTCTCATACGTTCCTAAATCTTCTTTTTCAGCTGGCGAATGAAAATATGTAAAAGTGCTAATTCCAAGTAAAACTACAACAGAAGCCGCAATTGACAACCACATAACATTACGTTTTTTAGTTTGTAGTGGTAACTTATGCAAAGACTTTTGCTCTTTTGCTTCAGAGAAATAAACGAATAAAGGCGTGTAATGCTCCAAATGCTGTGCAACATCGGATGAAGAAAAGTATTTTTTTAATTCTAATTCTTCGGCACTACTCGTTTCTCCTTGAAAGTATTTTTCTAAAATTATTTCTATACTATTTAATTCCATAATCGTGTGTTTTTAACATAAACTCTCGTATCGTTTTCCTTCCTCTTGACAAAGCCACTCGAATTGCCGTCTCGTTCATATCCAATATTTTAGCAATTTCTTCAAACTCATATTGCTCAATATCTCTCATTTGAATTATCATTCGTTGTTGTTCAGGCAATTGATTGACAACTTTTTCAACCCAATCCAAACTATCTTTATCTTCTAATTTTTTCTGTAAACTTGGCTCTCGATCGGTGTAATTGTCATGAACCAATTTTAAGTTTCCCGCTCTTTTGGATTTCAATTGATCCAAACAATAATTTTTAGTCATTGTCATTGCAAAAGCTTCTAAACTATTATAATTGCTAAAATTTTCATTCTTGTTCCATAATTTCAATAGCACTTCTTGAGTTGCATCTTCGGCTTCTTCAGTACTTACCAACAATCGTTTGGCAAGACGAAAGAGTTTATCTTTGAATGGCGTAATTGAATTTACAAACTCATTTTGATTCATTGACTTGTATTTAGGCTATTATAAAAGGAAGACGATGAAGGGTTAATTTTGTTACAAGGTACAATAAAAAATTATTTTGAGACAAATAAAAACTCCAACCTAAAATGTAGATTGGGGTTTTGGAAAGAATTAAGTTGAAATTTAAAACATCACATTCAGACCAACTTTAAAATTTCTACCACGGGTGCTGTATCCAACACCTTCAGTGAAATTCTCGTTGAAAATATTATTCACAGATGCAAATACACTCAATCTGTTTTTGATGATTTTGAAATTTCCAATTGCATTTAGAAGTTGATAGGCATCTAAAATTACTGGAGTCGTTTCATAAGTTCCTCCATCAAAAAAAGCATCTTTTCGTTTGTCAACATATTGGTATGCCAAATTAAACGAGGCTTTTTCAGAAAATTCATAATCCAATGAAAGATTTCCTTTGTGTTTTGGAATCAATCGTTGCAAAGGTTCTTCCACTTGTGTAAAGGTATAATTGGCATTAAATTTCAACTTTTCTGAAGCCGAAATTATAAGCATTGTTTCTATTCCTTTGGCATTATATGTTCCTGTAACATTCACATAATTAGAAGCCCAAGTCACAGGATCGGTATAAAATCCGATGGAATTATTTTCTTCTCTATAAAAACATACCGTGTTTAATGTCACTTTCTTATTTAATAAAGCTACTTCAAAACCGCTTTCAACGGTGCTGTTTTTTTCGGGTGTTAACGCTAAATTTCCATAAGGCGAATACAACTGATACAAGCTTGGTGTGCTGTAAGCTGTGCTGTAAGAAGCTACTATTTTCAATGGTAATTTCGATAACGTATATGACGGATTGAAATTATAAACAGCATAATTTTTGTAAATATTGTGCAAATCGTAACGTGCTCCAGCGTTGATATTCAAACCGAAATCTGAATTATAAACCGCCGTAAAATAAGTGTCAATTGAATTGAAATTCGCATTTTCTTTAGTAATAAATTCCGATTTGGCTTCCATTTCATTGAACTGAAATTGGCTTCCTAAAATTAGAAAAAATTGAGGTGAAAAAGTATATTTATTAAATGCATCCGCACTAACACTTTTTGAAGCATACAAACTATTATCTATTGAATTCGTCCATGTATTTAATGAAGTATATTTTCTTTCTGTAGCATTAAACCCAGCGTTCAAAACGAATTCCCCTTTGTCATATTTGTATTTAGGAGAAAAACCAAATCGGAATTGCTCTGATTTTGCTACATTTATAGGGGTGTCTGGCGAAGTGAAATTATCATAAGTGCCATCATAATTGTTTTTTATACGGTCATAATTCGTAAAAAAAACAAATGATAGTTTTTTTGTTGGAGCAAAACCTACTTTCACTAAAGTTGTAATTTTAGAAAAATGATCTTCTTCAAAATCAACGCCTTTTGCTTCGGATATACCTTTAGTTTCAACACTATTTAAAGTAGCCAAATAATTAATTTTACCAATAGTTCCATTCAACCCAAAACCTTGATTAAAATCTTGAGGTCTGTAATTTGAATTGTCAGCGGTTGTTTGCGTGCCTAAACTACTATATGCATTCCCCGTAATTTGCTTTTTAATGGCTTTTTTCAATGTAATATTGATTACTCCAGCAGCAGCTCCTGAACCGTAAAGTGTACTTGCGGCACCTTTCATCACTTCGATACTTTCTACTTGTTCAGCAGAAATTAATCGCAAATCGTATTCTAAATTTACTCCTGAAGCATCTGTTACAGGAATTCCATCAATCAAAATTAGGGTTTGGCGGTTTCGTCCACCACGAACATAATACCCTAAATTCTTACCCGCACTACTCTGATTTCCATTGACTTCAAGTCCCACAACGGTACTTAAAATTGAAGCTACAGATTGTCCTGCTTTTTTAGCCAATTCGGCAACATTAATTTTTACAATTACTTTTCCAGATTTTTCTTTTGGCAACGCAAATTTAGAATCGGAAATTACAACTTCATCTAGTTGTTTTGGAGTTGGTACTTGTGCATAAGTGTTCAAAGCAAATAGCAATGTGAACGCACTGAAGCGAATCATTTTTTTGTTCATTTTACGTTAATAATAATCTTAATAAAGTGGGGAGAAAAGTATAGAATTTACCATACCCAAACCTTTTTTCCCGAAAGTTTGATACTCGACGTAATAGGCAGGTCTCCTGGCTTGCGTCTTGTTGTTGACCTTCCCACCTCGCAGGGCGTGGCAGTGGTTTTGTAGATAACAACAAGCTAATTAGCTTACAGTTGCGGGAACAGCACAGGAATTATGATTTGCATTTTTGATGCTCTAAGATTGATACGATCTTAAATCTCAAGTGCGAAATCCTTCACCTGTTTCCCTTTTAATGCGGTTTTAAATACTAAAACAGCAACCTTAATACGAATGCAAATATAGGATTATGATTTGATTAAT
>CANINJ010000122.1 GCA_947468985.1 Bacteroidota bacterium | reverse complement strand
GGTCGCGGGTTCGAGTCCCGTCCAGACCGCTTAAATTGGGAGAAGCACTTCAGAAATGAAGTGCTTTTTTGCCCCAAAAAGGTTTTTAAGATTGTTGTGTTGTTTTGCTACGACTTTGTAACTCGTAGCTGGTTTAGTAGTTAGACCAATGAAAAGCTTTCCACTTTATTCTGAATTTATTTCAGAATCTAGGGATAGCTTTTTTGATTTTTAGGGAGTTTGTGGCTTTATTATTTTCAAAAGATTTCTATCATATTTCAATAAAAAAGCGAGAATAATTTCTCGCTTTTTTATTATGCTTCAGGGGCTAATTCTATTGCTAATCCTTCTAATTGTTCAGTGACATGTATTTGACAACCCAAGCGACTGTTGGGTTTTACGTTGAAAGCTTCGGAAAGCATGGCTTCTTCATCGTCGCCTTTTTCTGGGATTTCAATGTCGTTTAAAACATAACATTGACACGAAGCACACATTGCCATTCCGCCACAAATTCCGATGGTTCCTTCGGGAGCTAATTCGTACATACGAACTAATTCCATAATATTGAGGTTCATATCGGTTGGTGCCTGAACTTCGTGAACAGTTCCTTCTCGGTCTGTTATTTTAATCAGAATATCTTCTGCCATATTTTATTCTATTGCTTTTACAACTTGTTTTTCTGCTTCTTTTCTAGTGCCATCAAAGCCGTCAATGCCAGAAACGGTAGTGTATTTCAATACATATTTTTTCCCTGGATTCATTCTTTGATATACGCTTTGAACCATTAAAGTCGCTTCGTGAAATCCACACAAAATTAGTTTTAATTTTCCGGGATAACTATTTACATCGCCAATGGCATAGATTCCAGGAATATTGGTTTGATAATCCAAAGAATTGTCCACTTTAATTGCATTTTTTTCAATGTCTAATCCCCAATTGGCAATTGGTCCTAATTTTGGTGTTAAGCCAAATAGCGGAATAAAATAATCGGTTTCAATGTTTATGGTTTCGCCATTGCTTTCGATGTTAACAGATTCTATGTGTTCTGCGCCTTTGAAACCAACGATTTCTCCTGGTGTAATTAATTTTATTTTACCAGATGCTTTTAGTTCTTGTACTTTTTCTACAGAATCTAAAGCGCCACGGAATTCGTTTCTTCTGTGCACCAACGTTACACTTGACGCTACATTTGAAAGGAAAATACTCCAATCTAAAGCGGAATCTCCACCTCCTGAAATGACTACTTTTTTATCTCTGAATTTTTCAGGATCTTTCACAAAATATTCTACTCCCCTATCGTTTTGCTCGTAGAATTCGATGCCTTCAAGGATTGGTTTTCGAGGTTCAAAACTTCCTAATCCACCAGCAATTGCAACGGCGTTGGCGTGGTGTTTTGTTCCTTTATTGGTGGTAACGATAAATGTCCCATCTTCTAATTTGTCGATGGTATTAGCAACTTCATTTAGGGTAAATCCGGGTTGAAATTGTTTTATTTGCTCCATTAAATTCGTTACCAAATCGCCTGCTAAAATAGAGGGAAACCCGGGAATGTCGAAAATGGGTTTTTTAGGATATAATTCTGATAATTGTCCGCCGGGTTGTGGCAAACCATCAATAATGTGACATTTTAATTTTAATAGTCCTGCTTCAAATACTGTGAAAAGTCCTGTTGGCCCTGCGCCTATAATGAGTATGTCTGTTTCAATCATTTTTTAAAAGTTAAAAGAATTTCAAAGTTACAAAGATGCAAAGATTAAAAATAGAATGAGTTTAGTATATGATAATTGTCAGTTATGAAAAATTGTGTTTCGGCATCTGAAGCGCGTGAGGGAATGAAGCGGATAGCCCACAGACAAGTGTAGCGAAGCGGAACTTGACGAGGACTTGCAGCGAAAAGCCCGACCTTATTTGCAAGAACTAAACGTGAATTTATATCAAATGGTGTTTGCAAATAGGGTCACGCCCAAATGCTTTAATTGATATTTATGACGGTTTCAATTTGTGGGGCAAACTTTTTTATGGTTGTTTCCACGCCTATTTTTAGCGTCATTTGATTCACGCTACATCCTACGCAAGCCCCTTCGAGACGCACTTTGACGTGTTTTCCGTCCTCGATGGAAATGAGTGAGATGTCGCCGCCGTCAGAATTCAAAAAAGGTCTGATTTCTTCGAGCGCTTTTTCTACGTTTGTTGTTAATTCTTCTATTGTCATAATTTTTTATGTGTCAATTAGATGGTTTTTAGGCAATCGTATTTTATTTTTTAACTGCTGAACAGCCTGCCATAGTTGTAATTTTTACGGCTTCGGTAGCGGGTAAATTTTCATTTCTGCTAACCACTTCCTGAACTACTCTTCGTGTAATTTCTTCGAACACTTTTTCAATTACTGAACCCGTTTGTAAAGCCGCTGGACGACCGTAATCTCCCGCTTCGCGAATGGATTGAACGATTGGAACTTCGCCAAGAAAGGGAACATTTAAATCTTCGGCAAGGTTTTTAGCACCTTCTTTTCCAAAGATGTAGTATTTGTTTTCAGGCAATTCTTCAGGTGTGAAGTAGGCCATATTTTCTATAATTCCCAAAACGGGAACATTTATACTTTCTGATGTGAACATCGAAACCCCTTTTTTCGCATCGGCAAGTGCTACGGCTTGTGGTGTGCTTACTACAACTACGCCAGTAATTGGCAATGATTGAACAATGGAAAGGTGTATGTCGCCTGTTCCTGGAGGCAAATCGAGTAACATAAAATCTAATTCGCCCCAATCAGCATCAAAAATCATTTGGTTTAATGCTTTTGAAGCCATTGGTCCTCTCCAAATAACGGCTTGACTTGGCGCTGTGAAAAATCCGATAGATAAGATTTTTATTTCGTAGCTTTCAACAGGTTTCATTTTTGATTTTCCGTCAATGGTAACTGAAATAGGTTTTTCAGATTCCACATCGAACATAATTGGCATGGAAGGGCCGTAAATATCGGCGTCTAAAATTCCAACTTTGAATCCCATTTTTGCTAATGTAACCGCTAAATTTGCTGTAACTGTTGATTTCCCAACGCCTCCTTTTCCAGAAGCAATAGCAATAATATTTCTCATTCCCGGAATAGCCTTCCCTTTGATTTCGGCAGCTTCTGGTGTTTCAACTTTAATATTTACTTTGATTTTGGCATCTTTAGAAACCAATTCGTGGATGGTTTTTTTGATGTCGTCTTCGGCTCTTTTTTTGATGTGCATTGCTGGTGTATGCAATACTAAATCTACGATTATTTCATCTCCAAAAGTTACCACATTTGTGACAGCACCACTTTCGACCATATTTTTTCCTTCGCCAGCAATAGTTATTGTTTCTAATGCTTTGAGAATGTCTTTTTTATCTAATTTCATATCCGTTTTCTTGATCTAAATTAATCTGAAAATTTAGATTACAAAGATAGCTTGAAAAGTTTGAAAGTGAAATGAGAATTGGGAAAAGTTTGTTTATATCAATTTAATTAATCACCATTTCAGGAATTTCGCCTTCAATAATTAAAGTCGCTTCTGTGGATGCAATAATATGTTCAACAGAAATCCCAGGAGCGCGTTCTAAAAGTTTAAATCCTTTTGGCGTAACTTCTAAAACCGCCAACTCGGTTACAATTTTTTTCACACAGCCAACGCCAGTTAACGGCAAAGAACATTTTTTAAGAATTTTACTTTCTCCAGCTTTGTTAACGTGCATCATTGCTACGATTATGTTTTCTGCAGAAGCAACTAAATCCATTGCTCCTCCCATTCCTTTTACCATTTTGCCAGGAATTTTCCAATTTGCAATGTCTCCATTTTCTGAAACTTCCATTGCGCCAAGTATTGTTAAATCAACGTGTTGCCCACGAATCATTCCGAAACTCATTGCAGAATCAAAATAGCTTGCGCCGGGTAAAGTAGTAATCGTTTGTTTTCCAGCGTTGATAATATCGGCATCTTCTTCGCCTTCAAATGGAAAAGGCCCCATTCCAAGCACACCATTTTCACTTTGAAATTCTACAGAAATGTCTTTCCGAACATAGTTTGCTACCAATGTAGGGATTCCAATTCCAAGATTTACGAAATAATTATTTTTAACTTCTTGTGCAATTCGTTTTGCAATATCTTCTTTTGTCAACATATTTTTGAGTTGTAAAGTTTTTTTAATCTTATAAGAACTATAAGGTCATTTAAGTTTTTTTATGGAATACTAAATCGAGTTACGAATCGCTTTTTTTTCTAACCGTTCGTTGTTCAATTCTTTTTTCATATTTCTCCCCTTGAAAAATGCGTTGTACAAATATGCCAGGAATATGAATTTGATTTGGGTCTAATGTTCCAGCCTCAACCAATTCTTCCACTTCGGCAATTGTAATTTTTGCCGCACCAGCCATACAAGGATTGAAATTTCTTGCCGTTCCTTTGAAGATTAAATTCCCAGCAGTATCGCCTTTCCAAGCTTTCACAATTGCAAAATCCGCTTTGAAAGCGTGCTCCATTACGTGCATTTTACCGTTAAATTCTCTGGTTTCTTTTCCAATTGCAACCTCAGTTCCAAATCCTGCGGGGGTAAAAAAAGCAGGGATTCCAGCTTGAGCAGCACGACATCTTTCGGCAAGAGTTCCCTGTGGAATCAACTCTACATCCAATTCGCCCGAAAGCATTTGACGTTCAAATTCCGCATTTTCCCCAACATAAGAAGAAATCATTTTTTTGATTTGTTTTTTTTGCAAAAGTAATCCAAGACCAAAATCATCAACCCCTGCATTATTTGAAATACACGTTAAATTATTGGTTTCTTTTACCACCAATTCGGCGATGCTATTTTCAGGAATACCGCATAAACCAAAGCCTCCCAACATTATCGTCATTCCGTTTTCAATTCCGGAAAGCGCTTCTTTTACTGCATTTACTTTTTTATTAATCATATAGTTTATAAGTTTAATCCGTCTTTTTATTTACCTCAAAAATAGGATATTTTTAGATTAAATTCAAGCATAAAAAGGATATTCAATAATAATAAACAACTGCTTTTTCTTTTGGGCGTGTCCTCGTTTAAGTCATTGCGAGGAACAAAGCAATCTGTGCTAAACTCGGTCGGGCTTTCCGCTGCAATCTTTGTTCCATTTCATTTCACAAAGGATTTTCGCTACAATCCCTCACGCGAGCTCCAGATTTAGATTTAAAATTTCCCAAATAACCAAATAACCATTTTGCAAATTTTCTAAAAAAACAAATTTTCAAAATGCACTAAAACGGATGGATTTATAAGAACAATGCAAAAAACACCCGCTACAATTAGGAATTTCAGAACATTGTGAAGTAGTAAAAACTGTTCTTTTGTGGTTGATTTCCAAAGGTATAGCAAAAATAAAATCAGAACAATCAAGCAAGAATAAAAATACATATCCATATAACCAATGTCGAATTTTTCTATTAAAATGTAAACTGGAATCACGGTTAATACAGTCAAAAAAGTAATGATTTTTTTGGAAATAGTTTCGCCGTATAAAATGGGAATTGTTTGGTAATCATTAGCCAAATCTCCTTTGATGTTTTCCAAATCTTTTATCATTTCTCGAATTAAGAGCAATAAAAACAGGAAAGTGGCGTGCGCAAGAATTACTTCGTAGAAATTTTTGTAATATAAAAGTATGGCAAAGAAGGGCAAAACCGCCATGAATGTTGCCATTAAATTCCCTATAATTACGTGCTTTTTTACTTTATGGGAATAAAACCAAATCAGAAATATATAAACGGAAAAGAATAAAAACGCCCGAAAAGAAATTAAAAAAGACAAGAAAGCAACTACAAAATTGAGTGTAAAATAAACCCGAAGTTTGGTTTGCTGACTTACTAATCGGTCTAAAATGGATTTGTTTGGGCGGTTGATTAAGTCTTTTTTGCTGTCGTAAAAGCTGTTGATTATGTAGCCCGAAGCAATGGTTAATGCCGAAGCCAAGACGATAAGAAACAAATTGAAATCTAAAATCACGTTCATAGCTCTCTTTTCGGGAGCCAAAATAAAAATTGCGGAAAGATATTGCGCTAATACGATTATCGGAATGTTATAGCCTCGAACTACAGAGAACAAACTGACAATTTTCATTATTAAAAGTTTGCTTTTTCTGCTTAACATTTTCAGCTTTTTAAATGTATTGAAATCTAAAATTGATAAACAACTTCCAATTTATAGT
>CANINJ010000121.1 GCA_947468985.1 Bacteroidota bacterium | reverse complement strand
AAGATGCGGATATTGTTTCCTTTATTTACAGACCAGAATATTACAAATTAGACGAATGGGATGATGAAGGAAGTTCGCCAACACAAGGTCAAGCGGAATTTATTATTGCAAAACACAGAAACGGAAGTTTAGAAAGTGTGCGTTTGAAATTTGTTGGAAACCTCGGTAAATTTGAAAATTTAGAAAGTTATAGCGGTAGTTTTGATGATTTACCTTCAAAAATGAATCACGATGATAATCCATTTCAAACCAAAAACTTACCTTCAGCAAACGAAGCTTTTGGAAGTAATTTGAATAGTTTTGATGACGATAGTGACGTTCCATTTTAGAAAATAACAAGTTTATTTTACTATTTTCGCGATTCATTTTCTATACAATTCTTTACCTTTGAAATAAAAATAAAAATGTCTTTTAAAAAAATACTAATTGTTTTTCTTCTTATTTCATTTTCAGCAAAAGCATCTTTTATTTTGTTGCCAATGGACGAAACCACACAGCAAAATCATTTAAAAGCTTATGGAATTACCTATTGGTGTTTGGACAAAAAATACAAAGCCAGTTGGTTATTGAATTACCGTGGCGGTTCTTTTTTATTGCCCGATGCCGAAGAAATTCGTAAAGAATGTAAAATTCGTGGCGTTAGTTTTGAAGTGCTTTCTGACGCAGAAACCAAATCAATTTTAGACGATATTTCAAGTCCTTCCCAAAATATGGAGAATGTAATTTTGGAAAAAGCCCCTAAAATTGCAGTTTATACACCCAAAGGGAAACAACCTTGGGACGATGCCGTAACGTTAGTTTTGACGTATGCCGAAATCCCATTTACACCTATTTATGACGAAGAAGTACTTTCTGATAGCTTGTTACTTTACGATTGGTTGCACCTTCATCACGAGGATTTTACGGGACAATACGGGAAGTTTTTTGGAGCATACAGAAATGCACCTTGGTATATAGAACAAAAAAAAGCAGCCGAAGAATTAGCGATAAAATTAGGGTATTCTAAAGTTTCGGAAGAGAAATTAGCTGTATCCAAAAAAATCAGAGATTTTGTAATTGGGGGAGGATTTATGTTTGCAATGTGTTCCGCAACAGACAGTTTCGATATTGCGTTATCAGCCGATGGAGTTGATATTTGCGAGCCAATGTTTGACGGAGATGCAAGCGAAGGCAATTACCAATCCAAAATTGATTACTCTAAAACCTTTGCCTTCAAGGATTATATTTTGGATAGAAAACCAGATCATTATGAGTTCTCATCTATTGATATGACCGAGAAACGGCAGCTTCCAATGGAAAAAGATTATTTCACTTTAATGGAATTTTCAGCAAAATGGGACGTAATTCCAAGTATGCTATGCCAAAACCACACGCAATTAGTAAAAGGATTTATGGGGCAAACCACTGCTTTTGAAAGGGAATTAATCAAAACGAATGTATTGGTTTTAGGCGAAAATTTATTGAATAGCGAGGCACGCTACATTCACGGACAAAAAGGAAAAGGATTTTTCACGTTCTATGGTGGCCACGATCCCGAAGATTATCAACATAAAGTGGGCGACGAACCCACCGTTTTAGATTTGCACCCCAATTCTCCCGGATACCGATTGATTTTGAACAATGTTTTGTTTCCTGCGGCTAAAAAGAAAAAGCAGAAAACGTAATTGTAAAATAGAAGATAATTGAAAACACCAATCGTAATTGATTGGTTTTTTTGGGCATGCCCCTTCGTAAAAACTTCGGGTCAGGCTGTGCGCTGCAATCTCTGTTTCACTTCGTTTCACAGAGGATTTCCACTGCCATCCTTCATGCGGGATTCCGGAATTATCAACTAATTTACAATATAATTCCTATTATCTTGCTCCGACAAACTGAAATATCCAAGAGGATAATTGGCTTCGGTTGTGGTATTAATAATGTTTCCACGAACAGTTGCAGACGGCGATTGGAAAGGACTTCCGCTACTGTTTCCAGCAATGCTAACCAAAATCCGCATGTAATTGAAATACTGTTTTGAAATTCCCGAAAGTGTAATGCCGAAGGTTTGTCCCGGTTTTAATTCGTCACTTCGGTACAAACCAAATATTTGATTCCCTTGAAAATTGCGGTCTTCTTGAGAAAAATAAATTGGAATTACGGAAAAACTTGGCTTGAATTTGAATAAATAATAATCTTCTGTTGCCCCGTTATCAGTATAAAAAGCCTTGATTTCTGTGTCTTTTCCTGAAAACCCTGTATTGTCTTTTTGTTCTATAAAATCAATTGGTGGAACTGGTTTTAAAGTTTCGGTTGCAGAATAAGTTTCCCCATTTATAAGCACGGTTAAAACGTAATTTCCGTTTAAAACAGGTGTGAAATTAGTACAATTATAACTTCCAGTTCCAGCAGTTTCAACAAAATTGAAGATATTATTTGCACTGTCTGTTATAAAAATTGTTGCGCCAGAAACAGTCGGAATTTGATCGCTGTAATAGGAAGTTGTCGTTGATAAATTAATAGTTTGCTCGTTTCCAAGTGTGCCTTTTTGCCATTTTATTGAAGCATCGATTACTAATTTTGGTGCCATAGTATTCAAATCAACATCGATTACTTTTTCGCAACTTGCAACCAAAGCAGTTAGTATTACAAGGAAAAATAGGTGTAGTTTTTTCATAGTCTTAGAATTTAAAATTATAACTCACCGCAGGAACGGCACCAAAAATTGAAAATCGAACCGCTTCATTACTTCCTGATGTTTCATTTTGTCGGAAACTTATGGAAGCAGCATTTTGTCGGTTATAGAGGTTGTAAACACTGAAAACCCATTCCCCTTGCCACCCTTTTTTCTTGAGAGGTTTTGGTGTGTAAGTTGCCGAAATGTCTAAATGGTGGTAGGTTGGCAATTTATTTTCATTGCGCAAACCGTAACTCGGAACGGTAATTCCTTGATATTGGTACTGCCCATTTGGATACGTTACGGGTTGCCCAGTTTGCAGGGTGAAATTAGCACCAAACGACCATTTTTCATTCCAATTGTAACTTCCTGTAACTGCTATATTGTGTAATTTATCATAGGTTGAACGGTACCAATTTCCATTATTTATTCCTATTTCATTGGCAGTTCTTCCCGGTGTTTGTTGTTCGGAACGAGAAAGTGTGTAGGCAATCCAACCGTTTAATTTTCCTGTATTTTTTCGTAATAAAACCTCTAATCCATAAGCTCTCAATTGCCCGTTTAGAATGATTTGTTCCAATGCTTCGTTGGCAATTAAATTGGCTCCGTCGATATAATCGATTCTGTTTTTTACTTTTTTGTAGAACGTTTCTACTTCAAGAGAATACTTATCATCATTGAAATTCCTGAAATAACCTAACGCAACTTGGTCTGCAATTTGTGGTTTTATATAGGAATCACTTGGCGTCCAAACATCTAAAGGAGTAGGAGAGGACGTATTGGAAATCAATTGTAAATACTGAGTCATTCGGTTGTAACTTGCTTTTATAGATTGATTTTTATCCAATGAATAGGAAGCTGAAAACCGTGGTTCAAAATTATCGAATGAAGCAATTACTTTATTATTGTTGTAGTATTTCGTTCCAATTGGGATTCCTTTTTCGTAAATTTTCAAATCAGTATTGAACGTTACAGCTTCATTATTTTGATAAATATTTACTGTTGACGCACCTAATCTGTAAAATTGACTGTATCGCAAACCGTACATTAATTCAAGTTTATCGGTAATTTTATGTTCCGCTTCAAGATAAATAGAAGGTTCAAACGCATATTTTTTTTCTAATTGCTTGTAATTAATTCCAGATTCAGCAGTTGTTGGGCTTATGGAACCTGGATTAAAATCGTAGTAAATAGAATTTATGCCGTAATTCAATTTGACTTTATCAGAAATATAGTTTTTAAAATCATATTTCAAATTGTAGTTTTTAATTCCAGAATCATATTTGAAACCCACAAAATCCAATTGCAAGCCGTAATAATAATCGCTATAAATCAAAGAAAGATTAGAGAATAATTTGTCCGAAAACAAGTGATTCCATCTTAGGTTTGAAGTTGCATTTCCATAAATATTGGTAAAACTCCCCGCTAAATTAAACACATCACGACCAAAATATCCTGAAACAAACAAACTATTATTCTTGTTGAGTTTGTAATTCAGTTTGGTATTTAAATCATAAAAATAAGCCGAATTTTTGTTGTCTGTAAGTTTTAAAAACAAATGCGCGTAAGAACCTCGTCCCGCAACTATAAAGGAACCTTTGTCTTTTACGATTGGTCCTTCAATTAAAAGCCGACTTGATATTAACCCAATTCCACCGCTGACATGATAATTTTTCGAGTTCCCATCTTTTTGATAAATATCCAAAACCGAACTTGCTCTTCCACCAAAACGAGAAGGAATTCCGCCTTTATATAACTTTAAATCTTTGATGGCATCGGGATTGAAAACCGAGAAAAATCCAAATACGTGTGACGAATTAAAAATCGTAGCTTCGTCCAAAAGTATTAAATTTTGGTCTGCGCCACCGCCTCGAACATTAAATCCAGATGCGCCTTCACCAGCATTTGTAACCCCTGGAAGCAATAAAATTGATTTTAAAACATCAACTTCACCCAAAACTACAGGCATTTTTTTTATGGTTGCAATCGAGAGTTTGTTCACACTCATCTCTGCTTTTTGCGTGTTTGTAGTCTTTTTTTCGGTGATGATAACCTCTTGTAATTCTTCACCACTTTCGGATAATGAAATATTGTAATTGGTATTTTTGGTTAAATCCAGCGTAACTTCTTTGGTTTGAAAACCGATAGAACTAATGGCGATTTTATAATTCCCTTTTGGAATCGTAATCGAATAAAAACCGTATTCATTGGTTGTGGTATAAGCCGGAATTGCTGGAATTGCAACGTTTACACCAATTATTGTTTCATTACTATTTGCAGCAGAAACAACACCGCTAAGCGTAACTTTTTCTTGGGAGAAACTGCTAAAAACCACCGATAAAACCAGTGCCAATACAGTGATAATTTTCTTTGAAATCATAGAATAGAATTGATTTGCAAAATTGATAAAATTATCAGTAAATCGCCACTTATAATTTGTTAATCTATCGTTAAGAATTTTTTGGGCATGCCCCTTCGTAAAAACTTCGGGTCAGGTCGTTCGCTACAATCTCTGTTCCACTTTGTTCCACAGAGGATTTCCGCTGCCACCCTTCATGCGAACACCGATTTTAGATTTATGATTTCCCAAATAACCAAATTAATGAATAACCGAATCAACCCTTAGGCAATCTGAATTTATTTCAGATTCTAATTTTAGATTAAACTCACTCATTTTTTCTTGTCTTTGTGGGGACGGATTGCACCCGAGCGATAGCGAACTGAAAAGTAAATCCGCCCTATCCGTTGTGAGGACATACTTGAGTGGTCGGGATGGGACATATAGTAACTATGAACTTCAGTCTGTGGGTGTAGCCACTGATGTAGTCACTGATAAGGTGTTAGAGCCACAGGTAGAGATAAGCATCTGATGCAGATATGTGTGGTATCCCCAAAGCTAAAGCATTGGGTAACTATATGGGTCGAACCTCTGGTTCTGGTGCGTGGTGAGATGGTGTCAGTAGGTGTTTATATCCCCAAAGCTAAAGCATTGGGTTACAATATGGGCCGAACCGCTGGTTCTGGGACGTGGAGTGAGAGAGTCCCGTAGGGATGGCACATAGGGTAACAATGGACTTCAGTCCGTTGGTGTAGCATAGGTAGAGCCGCTAGTAGAGCCACTAACATGTGCGAGTCCCGTAGGGATGGCACATAGGGTAACAATGGACTTCAGTCCGTTGGTGTAGCATAGGCAGAGCCGCAGGTAGAGCCACTAGTAGCACTACAGGTCGAGATAAGCGTCTTATGCTAACAAGCAATAAATTAGTTACAGCAAATTCGCAAATTTTTCTATTATACCTGTAAATTGAAAATTTACGGTTTGTTTTTATTGTTTATAAATACTTTAAAATTTTGAGCTACTACCCTAGGGCAAACATTTTCTGTATGTTATAATTTTTTTATAAAAAAACATTAAAATTGTTTGGTTGTTCGAACATTTTCAATATTTTTACACTATAATTCGAATTCGAATAGCTATAACTACTCGAGGTTTTCGGTAATAAAACTCAAGCTCAGGCGCGTGGTACACTTCGTTT
>CANINJ010000120.1 GCA_947468985.1 Bacteroidota bacterium | reverse complement strand
CTGCTTTTCCACCACATAATTAGTTGAATCTTTTTTACTCATACCTTTTGTTTTTAGCAAATGGTCATCAAAAGCATTTTTTTGCGTTTCAAAATATTGAATGTATTTAAAAAAATCATCTGTTTGCTTCGATGTTTTACTTGTTAAATCAGATCTGTAATTTGACGTAGCATCACTGTTAATTTCTAATTTTTGAATATTATCATCAATAATAAAATCAAAATAGATAGATTTTCCTTGACCAACAAGTGAATAAATCCCCTTATCCAAATTTTTATTTCCACTAAATATTATTTTACCATTTTTGATATTCGTGCAAGTATCTACAATCATATTTTTATCAAATTGATAAAAAGTTAAATAGGTTAGGGTATCTTTGCAATTTTTCAAGTTAATTTTTACTTCATATCCATTTTGAGCATTAATATTTGTAAGGAAACATAAAAATAGAAAGGTAACAATTGATTTTTTCATTTTATTCTTTAAATTAATATTTTACTTTTAATTTTGTGAAACAAATATCATATTTTTTTTTGAAAAAATAATTTATTTTTCAAATTCTAAGAAATTTTTAACGAACTAAATTTAAATTAGTAAAGGTTAAACTTTCTACTTGTCAAATTAATAGTTGATGAGTATATTTGTCTGATAAATTATTAATGGAACTTAGTTAATAATCTAATGGTTTTCTTAATTATCAATACTATAGTAAATGGAAGATTTAAGTAATTATAGAAAATCGTATAACAAAAGTCAACTTCTCGAAGATTCAATTCCTGAGGATCCAATTAATCTTTTTAATAGATGGTTTCATGAAGTCGAAGATTTTGGAGGTTTAGAAGAAGTAAATGCAATGACGGTTGCTACAATTGGATTGGATGGTTTTCCAAAAACACGTGTGGTACTTCTTAAAAAATATACTTTTGAAGGATTTATTTTTTATACCAATTATAACTCAGAAAAAGGAAAGGCTATTGCTAATAACCCAAATATTTGCTTGTCTTTTTTTTGGAATACAATGGAAAGACAAGTCATCATTAAAGGAATTGCTGAAAAAACACCTGCAAATATTTCTGATGGCTATTTTGAATCAAGGCCAGATGGAAGTAAATTAGGAGCAATTGTTTCCAATCAAAGTGAAATTATTACTTCAAGAAAGGAATTAGAAGATAAACTTAAAAAATTAGAAATTGATTTTCAAGGAAAAGAAATTCCAAGACCAGATTATTGGGGTGGTTTTCTTGTAAAGCCTATTGAAGTTGAATTTTGGCAAGGGCGTCCTAATCGTTTACATGATAGAATTAGATATCAATTGCAACCAGATTTTTCATGGAAAATAGATAGATTATCGCCATGATTTTTTTGTAAGTAAATTTCTATTTTTTACTTAAATAATTACACTTTATCGATTTAATTTGCAATTAACACGAATTGTTTTGTAAATTTATAAATGAATTTTAAGAAATCTTAATTTTTCAATATAAATTTTAAATGAAAACGTTGTCCCTCATAGTCTCATTATTTTTGATTTCATGTACTGCCGATTCTGTAACGAATACTATAGAAAATAAATTAATTCCTGAATACAATTACAAATCAGATGAAATCAAGTTAGATGAATTAATTTGCGAATATAGAATTAGTATTGGATTAAATTCTCTTGGTTTAATTAACCATATTTCTAATAAATGTGAAGAGCACAATAACTATATGATTGTAAATAATATAGTAAATCATGCTTATTTTCAAGATCGTTCGGATAATATCAGGAGTGTATTAGGAGCTTCAAATGTGTCAGAAATAGTTGCTTATAATTATATTCAACCGCAAGGAGTTTTAGATGCGTGGTTGAAAAGTCCATCACATAAAGAAGCAATTGAAGGCAATTTTACCGATTTTGGAGTTTCAATCACAAAAAGTCCTGAAGGGAAAAATTATTTTACTATTATTTTTATAAAAAGATAAAACAAAAAAACCTGTCCAATCGGACAGGTTTCTTAATTAATAATTACTTTTTACAGGCCATTTATAATAAATTCACTTCGCCTGTTTGCCTGATGTTCTTCTTCTGAACAGAGTACGTCATCTGAACATTTGTTTACCAATTCCCTTTCGCCATAGCCTTTTGCAGTTAATCGACCTGCATCAATTCTGTTTTTAACCAGCCATTCCAATGTTGATTTTGCTCTTCTTTCTGATAATTGGTCATTGTATTCAAATGAAGCCCGGCTGTCTGTATGTGATCGAATATTGATTTTAATTGTTGGATTTTCAACCATAATATCCAATATTTTTTCTAATTCTATTGCCGCATCTTCCCGAATATTTGATTTATCTAAATCGAAATAAATTATCTTAATTCCGAATGTTTTTGCTAAATCATCGCCATTTTTAACCTCTTTTATCGTTTTCTCTAATTGTATTGGAATTTCTGTTTTCCCAGTTTCATTTGGAATGTTTATTCTTTTTTCAAATGTAGTATATTCTACTTTTTCAGCTCGAATATAATAATCATTTTCACATTCAACTTCAAATTGATAATACCCATTTGTGTCCGATATAAAAGTAGTCAGAAGTTTGAATTTATCATCAAACAGCGAAACTTTAGTATTTGGTAAAATAATTCCAGATTCTAAATCAGTCACAATTCCAGATAATTCCTGCTCGCATCTTAGACTTTTAGTTTCTAAAAATTGGTAAATGTCATCAGATCCTTTTCCGCCTTCTCTATTTGAAGTCAAAAATCCTCTTCTTGTTTTTGAATCAATTAAAAAGCCAAAATCATCATCTGAAGAATTAGCAGTCTCCCCGATATTTTTTACTTTTTTAAAAGTCCCATCTTTTGAAATTTGCGATACAAATATATCTAATCCGCCAAGTCCTGGATGTCCGTCAGAAGCAAAATATAATTCGTTTTCTTGAGAAATAAATGGAAAACTTTCTTTTCCTTCTGTATTTATTTTTGACCCTAAATTCTCAGGAATTCCATAATTACCAGCTTCATCAATTTTACATTTGAAAATATCCGATTGTCCTATGGTTCCTGGCATATCTGAAGCGAAATATAATGTTTTTTCATCTGGACTTAATGCTGGATGAGCTACACTGTAATTGTCACTATCAAAGGGAAGTTCCTCAACATTGTTCCATTCTTTGTTTATTAATTTGGCTTTGTAAATTTTAAACAATGTTGTTTTTTCAGTATTTTTCCCTTTTTTTCCTTTCAGATAATTGTTTTGTGTAAAATACATTGTTTGCCCATCTTTTGTGAAAATTGGTGTTGCTTCGTGAAAAGGAATTCTAATTTTATTTGCAAATTTCACAGGTGTTCCAAGTGTTGTATCCGAAACCATTTCTGCAGCATACATTTTTGTAAAATATTGATTGCTCCATTTGTGTTTTCTTTGAAATAAAAATCCGGTATCTCTTGCAGAGGTAAAAATTAATTTATTTCCATAATATGCCCCTCCATATTCAGAATATTTCGTGTTTATTCCTGCATCTTCAATTTTGTATCTACCAGAATTGGCTTTAATTTCATATAAATAATTTCTATTTGAATTGAATAATTTTGCTCTTGAATCAGTAACCGATTTTTCACTGAATTTAAGTAACATTTCATCTGCTTTTGCATATTGTCCCGTTGCTTTTAATGATTGTGCATATCTGTAAAAGTATTCTGCATCAACATCTTGAGTCATAGAAAATAATTCCTCATACCATTTTTCTGCTTTTTCTAATTCAGCATTGAAATAATAGGAATTTCCTAATTTTTTAAACATTTCTACCGATTTATATCCTTTTTTTGCAATACGTTCGTAGGTTTTTATTGCATTAATATAGGCATATTGCTCGTATTTTTTATCGGCAATTTTTTCAGCATCTTTTTGAGCAAATCCTTTGAAAGTTAAGCTACTTAAAACCACTGCGAATAGTATTATTTTCGTTTTCATAACTTTATTTTTTAGAAGAATCTTGGACTTGTAATTTTGTTGTATGTTTTCGATAATTCAAATCGTAAGAATATTTCGTGCGAACCAGAATTATAATTTGCCAAATTGGTTGTTTCTTTATCATAGCCATAACCTACGAATATTCCCTCTGAGATTTGAAATCCAGCCATAACGCTAAATGCCGCACTCCATCTGTAAGCACCACCAAGTACAAATTTTTTATTGATTAAAAAGTTACCCGATACATCAATTTGTAGTGGCGCACCAGTTACTAATTTTGTCAATAAAGTAGGCTTGAATTTAAGGTTTTCACCAATGTCAAAAACGTGACCTGCAATCAAATAATAATTCATTTTTTCCTTGAACATTGACACTGAATTTGAATCGTATCTATTGGATTCAATGAAGTTTGGAACAGATAATCCAACGTATGTTTTTTCAGAATGCAAATACAAACCAGCTCCAAAATTGGGTGTTAAAGAGTTATCGAAATTTTGAAATTGCGGATCATTTTGACTCACTGGATTTAGTTTAGTAACATCTAAATTAAAGATATTTGCAGTTGCTTTTAATCCAAAAGAAAGTCGGAAACTTTCAGATGTTCGAATGGAATACGATACATCTGCCGAAATAGCATTTTCATTTGTTGGTCCGATTCTGTCATTTATAAATGAAATACCAACGCCCAAATTACTGTTGCTAATTGGTGTATTTATCGAAAATGAATTAGTAACTGGCGCACCGTCCAAACCCACCCATTGTGTACGATGCAGCGCAAAAAGACTCATAAACCCTCTCGATCCAGCATAAGCAGGGTTAATATTGATGGTGTTGTACATATATTGTGTAAACTGTGCGTCTTGCTGAGCATAACTTACAATTCCTGTCAACATCAAAACGAAAAATACGATTCTTGATTTCATTGTTTTTATGTTTTTTCCAAGTTTTTCAAGGCTTAGAAGTTGTTTTTATAGTTTTTATAATTATCTTGAAAGATATAAATAGCCGTCTTTTTTATAGTTTTTCCCCTGATCATCTGTAAATTCTAATAAATAAAAGTACGTTCCTGTTGGCAATTCATCCGATTTTTTAATTGTTGTTCGTCCTTCAGAAATTCCTTTAAAAGCATTTAAACCATTATCATAATTTTCAGTTTCATAAACCAATATTCCCCAGCGATTGTAAATTTCCACTTTATTTGTCGGATAACAAGTTCTATTCTCTAAATTTTCAATTGTAAAGATTTCATTTAATCCATCATCATTTGGTGAAAAGGCATTGTGAACTTTAATATTTCCGCAAGCTAAAACTACACAATCATCATTTACGGTCATTGAAATTTGAATTTTTCTTGGACAATAAATAGAATTTATTTGATATTCAAAAGTATAACTTCCTAAAAGAACTCCCAAAGGCGTAAAAATTCCATTTGGCAATGCGATTCCGTTATTTAAATCAACCCAAGTTCCAAGTCCAACATCGGCAGACGGAATCAAATCATTCAGATTGATTGTTGAAGTATCACCGCTGCACGCTTGTTCTGGAAGCGAAATTAAATTATCTTGAATGGTTACATTAATTGTTTGAGTAAATATATGAGAATTTCCGCATAAATCCGCAACATTCCATTCTCTAATTATCGAATATCCACTTGGCGTCTGATTCAATAAAACATCTGCACTTGGTGGAATTATTGTGCCAATACCAGAACAATTATCAATAAATTGCAGCGTTGGAATTGGTGGAATTTGATCGCAATTTATATTTAATATACTATCAAATGTTCCAGTAATTGTTGGTGCTTTTGTATCTGAAACTGTAATTTCTTGGGTTGCAATATTGAAATTCCCACAAGAATCTGTTGCTTTCCATTTTCTTGTTAAGATATAATTTGAAATACAATTTCCATTAATTCTACTTTCGGTAAATTCTAATGTTGTATTTCCACAGTTATCAGTAGCGGTAATTGTCGCTACAGTTGGAATTTCATCACAAGAAACAGAAACATTTGCAGGAATTGACGCTGTAAATGTTGGCAAAGTTGTGTCAATTGTACGAATTAAATTCTGCGAAACGGTAATGAAATTTCCGCATGCATCGGTAACTTTATAAGTTCTAATGGTGGTTTCTGTGCAACCTGAAACTGTTGGTAAACTGTCATTTACGAAAGTGACATTTGGCGTTGAACAATTATCCAGAGCATCAGTTACAACTGAAATATTTGGATTTTCAAAAGTTCCATTGCAACCAGTAATTGTAATGTCATTTGGATTAG
>CANINJ010000119.1 GCA_947468985.1 Bacteroidota bacterium | reverse complement strand
TTTTGTATATTCGCTTTGCGAAGTGCAGCATCAACAACAGGAACAATGTTTTGCTGGTGTGCTCGAGAAGCAAGTTCTGGAACAACGCCACCGTACTGATTATGAATGAGTTGATTAGCAACAACGTTCGACAAAACGACATCGTTTTGTAAAACAGCAGCGGCCGTATCGTCACAAGAACTTTCTATTGCAAGTATAAAAATAGGCTGATTAAGCATAAAAGGGCATAAATTTTGAGTTATTTTTGACATTCCGTTCCATAAAAGGTTCGGAAAAGCCAAAATTAAAGAATTTTTATTTAAGGTGCTCCCGTTTACACAGTCAAAATAAAATTTATATAAATTAATTAACAAGATTAGGTATCAAAAAAATTAAAAAAATAGTATTTCGTTCGCTCTTAGGACTAATCCTATTTTTATTGGTACTCGGTATTTCCCTTTCTTTGCCTGTAGTTCAAACTAAAATCGGTAAATATGTTACCGAAATGCTCCGCAAAGATTATAAAGCGGATATTAATGTTGAGCAGGTTTCCGTTTCAATTTTTGGTGGTGTGAAACTTAAAAAAGTGATAGTTAGAGATTATCGAAAAGACACTTTATTTTCAGCTAAAAGCATTAAAACTAATGTTTTGAGTTTCCAAAAATTGTACAATGGTGATTTGCTTTTTGGTGAAATTAGAATTGACAGTTTGTACTTTAATTTGAAAACGTATAAAGGCGAAAAAGATTCCAATATTGAAAAATTTGTGGCACTTTTTGATTCTGGAAAGAAATCAACGAAAAAGTTTTTGATGAAATCTAAGAATGTTTATATTTCAAATAGTACTTTTCTTTTAACAGATGAAAACCATAGTGTTCCTAAAGATTTAGATTTCAAAAAACTTAATGTTGAATTGAGTAATTTTAAAATATTTGGACCTGAAGTTACTACAAACATTATGAAAATGTCTTTTTTAGACCATCATGGATTGTTTGTTGAGAATTTGGATGGTAATTTTGCTTATACTTTAAAACATATCAAATTAGAAAAATTCAATATTCTTACAAAAGAGTCTTTTTTGAAAGGAAATGCAGTATTAAATTATGATAGAAAAGATTTTGTTGATTTTAATAATAAAGTACAATTTGACATTCAAGTAGATTCGGCATCGCTTGCTACTAATGACATTCGTCACTTCTACAACGAGTTAGGAAAAAACCAATATTTCAAATTAACCTCAATTATCAGAGGCACTTTGAACGATTTATATGCTTCAAAATTGAATTTGGTTGACCAGAATAATTCGCAAATCATAGGAAATGTAAATTTCAGAAACCTTTTCGGAAAGCAAGGGCAAGATTTTTATATGAAAGGAAATTTCAATAAAGTTTCTTCAAATTATAAAAATTTAACGACATTATTACCTAACATTTTAGGTAAGAAATTACCGAGTTCGCTCAGTAAATTAGGGCAGTTTAATTTGAGAGGTAAAACGGAAATCACGACTTCTACTATCGATGCAGACTTTTATATGACAACTGCTTTGGGAAATATTCAGTCAAAATTGAAAATGACTAATATAGATGATATCGATAATTCATCGTATTCAGGAAACATAATTTTAGAGCAATTCAATATTGGTAAGTTTCTTTCAAAGAAAGACTTAGGAGCGGTAACTTTGAATTTAGACGTTGATGGTCGAGGTTTTAAAGTTGCTAATTTAAATACTTCATTTACAGGTGATGTTTATAAAATTAATTATAAAGGCTACAAATATACGAATATCGTTGTCAATGGAAATTTCAAAAAACCTTTATTCAAAGGAAAATTATATGTAAACGATCCTAATTTATTTATGGATTTCGATGGATTGGTAGATCTAGAAAAGAAAGATATTAATTATAATTTTAATGCAAAAATTGATTATGCCAATTTAGCAAAGTTAAATATTGTAAAATCGGATTCTATTTCCGTTTTTAAGGGTGTTATTGACATGAAGGTTACAGGAACCAATTTAGACAATCTTAAAGGAGCTGTAAATATCAAAAACACTTCGTATCAAAACGTAAAAGACACCTATTATTTTGATGATTTTGATTTGATATCGAGTTTTGATGAAAATAATATTAGAACTATTTCTATTAATTCTCCAGATATTGTTCAAGGAAAAGTAGTTGGAAAATTCCAAATTGGTCAACTTCAAAAGATGATTGAAAATTCATTAGGAAGTCTTTACGCCAATTATTCTCCCAACAAAGTGGTAAAAGGTCAGTTCTTGAAATTTGATTTTTCAGTTTATAATAAAATCATAGAAGTTTTCTTTCCTGGAATTTCAGTTGCTCCAAATACGGTTCTTCAAGGTTCTATAAATTCTGATAATAACGATTTTAAATTCAATTTTAATTCGCCGCAAATTGCAGCATTTGAAAATTATTTTGACAAGATAAATATCCGAGTTGATAATAAAAACCCTTTGTACAATGCTTATATTGTAATGGATAGCATTAAAACTAAGAGTTACAAGATTTCCGATTTTAGTTTGATAAATGTGACTCAAAAAGACACTTTACACATTAGAACAGAATTTAAAGGTGGAAATAAAGCGGATGATTATTACAAATTAAACCTATTTCACACTATTGACAAACAAAATAATAATGTTGTTGGGATTCAAAAATCAGAAATAAAATTTAAAGATTATTTTTGGTTTTTAAATGAAAATGAGAACAATCATAACAAAATTATATTTGATAAAAAGCTAAAGAATTTTTCAATTGACGATATAGTACTTTCTCACGAAAATCAAAAAATAGATCTAAAAGGGTTTTTAAAAGATGCTGACACGAAAGATTTAAATTTAGATTTCTCCAATATTGATATAAATAAATTAACACCAGATATTCCTCATTTCACATTTAATGGAATTTTGAATGGGATTGTCAATTTAAAACAAGAAAATAAAATCTATCAGCCTACAGCAGTTTTGTTTATTGATAGTTTAAGTATTAACAAAGTAGTTTTAGGTAAATTAAATTTAGATGTTTCTGGCGATGATAGTTTGAAAAAGTTTTATGTAAACGCTGCAATTCAAAATGAAAATGTAGAATCTTTCAATGCAAAAGGCGATTTTAATATCGAAAATGAAAAAACTACAACAAATTTAGATTTACGTTTTAACCGATTTAACTTAGGTGTTTTAGGATTAATCGGAGGCGATATAATTACTAATATTAAAGGCTTTGCTTCGGGAAGTACTAATATTGAAGGGCCGTTGTCAGATCCAAAAGTTAATGGGAGAATGTATTTGGACGATTCTGGAATTTCAATTCCCTATATGAATGTGAATTATGAATTTGATAATAAGTCGGTTGTAGATATTACGGAGAGTTTATTTATTGTTAGAAATGCAGCTATTTTTGATTCAAAATACAATTCAAAAGGAATTTTAGAAGGCAGGGTTCGACACAATAAATTTTCAGATTGGGTATTGGATTTAAAAATAAAATCAAATAGATTTTTAGCTTTAGACACAAAAGATAGGGAAGATGCGGCCTATTTTGGTACCGCATTTATTGACGGAACAGCTTCTATATCTGGACCTACAAGTGGTTTATTAATTAAAATTGATGCGAAATCTGAAAAAGGTACAGCAATTAAAATTCCAATTAATGATGCGGATGCTGTTGGAACTAATGATTATATTCATTTTTTAACTACAAAAGAGAAATACAATCTTGGAAAAGGTTTAGTTGATAAAACAAGAAACTACAGTGGATTAGAATTAAAGTTCAATTTAGATATCAATCAAAAAGCAGAAATTGAAGTGATTTTGAATAGAAATTCCGGTCACGGAATGAAAGGTCGTGGAAATGGAAATCTATTATTAGAAATAAATACATTGGGTAAATTCATTATGACTGGGGATTTCCAAGTCTATGAAGGAACTTACAATTTCAAATATGGTGGTCTTATTGACAAGAAATTTAAAGTAAAAAAATTCGGTTCAATTGTTTGGGAAGGAGATCCGCTTCGTGCTATTTTGAATTTAGAAGCGGTGTATGAAACTACTGCTAATCCTGCAGTTTTATTAGACAATCCTTCATTTAATAAAAAAGTACCTGTGGAAGTTGTTATTGGAATTAAAGGGAATTTGAGTAATCCCGAACCTGATTTTTCAATCAATTTCCCAACAGTTAGTTCGGTATTAAAATCTGAAATTCAGTACAAATTAGATGACAAAGATGCCCGACAAAAGCAAGCGTTATATTTACTTTCTTCAGGTGGTTTTTTGAGCCAAGTAGGAGTTAGTCAATCGGATTTGACAGGAAATTTATTTGAAAAAGCAAGTGGCTTATTCAATGATATTTTCCAAGATGAAGATGGTAAATTCAATTTAGGAATCGATTATGTATTGGCGGACAAACGACCAGGAACTGAAACTGATGGTAGATTTGGCGTTACAGTTTCCTCCAAAATAAATGACAGAATTACTTTTAATGGTAAGTTAGGAGTTCCCGTTGGTGGCATAAATCAATCGGCAGTTGTAGGCGATGTGGAAGTTCAATATCGAGTAAACGAAGAAGGCACACTTAATTTACGAGTATTTAATAAGGAAAATGACATAAGTTATATAGGTCAAGGAATTGGATATACACAAGGATTAGGGATTTCATATCAAATAGATTTTGATACATTTAAGGAATTGATAAATACAATTTTTAAGAAAAAAAATCCTACTAAAAAAATAATTCAAACTAATTCTCAATTGGATTCTGATGTGCCTTCAGACGGAATTATTTTTAAATCTAAAAAAAGCAAATCTTCTAAAACTGAAAAATCAAACATTGAAGGAGTATTGAATAAAGATGGCGATTAAATCGTTCTATTATTTAAAATACAATTAAGTCAAAATTGAAATTTTAGACTATAGAAATAAGTATGTTAACCTCGTTTTTTAAAAACTTATCAACGAAAACGTTTGAATTTCAATAAATTATTAATTTAATAAAAAATCCACTTTTTTAAAGAGTGAATTATAGTAAGTTTACATTTTAATACACAAAAAATGAGTAATACAATAAAAAAAATAGGGGTTTTGACTTCTGGGGGAGATTCTCCTGGAATGAATGCTGCCATTCGTTCTGTTGTTAGAACTTGTGCCTATCACAACATCGAATGTATCGGTATTTATCGTGGATATGAAGGTATGATAGAAGGCGATTTTAAGGAATTGGGACCAAGAAGTGTGAATAACATTATCAATAAAGGAGGTACAATTCTAAAATCGGCACGTTCAAAGGAATTTATGACTGTTGAAGGAAGAAAAAAAGCCCACGCAAATTTGGTAAAAGCAGGCATTGATTCGCTTGTAATTATTGGTGGTGATGGAAGTTTCACAGGAGCTGAAGTATTCAATAGTGAATTTGGTTTTCCAGTAATGGGAATTCCTGGGACTATTGATAATGACATTTTTGGAACAAGTCATACTTTAGGTTATGATACTGCTCTAAACACAGTTATTGAAGTAATTGATAAAATTCGTGATACTGCAAGTTCTCACAATAGATTATTCTTTGTGGAAGTTATGGGAAGAGATGCGGGTCATATTGCTTTGAACGCAGGAATTGGCGCTGGTGCTGAAGAAATTCTTATTCCTGAAGAAAATTTAGGATTGGAACGTTTATTAGAATCTTTAGAAAAAAGTAAATCTTCAGGGAAATCTTCAAGTATTGTTGTAATTGCTGAAGGTGATAAAATTGGTAAAAGCGTTTTTGAACTTAAAGATTACGTTGAAGCAAATTTACCAGAATATGATGTTCGTGTTTCTGTATTGGGTCACATGCAACGTGGTGGTTCACCATCTTGTTTTGATAGAGTTTTAGCAAGTCGATTGGGAGTAAAAGCTGTTGAGTCATTAATAGAAGGAAAATCAAATTTCATGGTTGGAATTTTAGGTGACAAAATAATGTTAACCCCATTGGAACAAGCTATAAAAGGACATACTGAAATAGATAAAGAATTATTGAGAGTTTCAGATATAATGTCAACATAAAACATTTTAAGTCACTGGCTTAAATATAAAAAAATAAAATTAATTAATATTTATAACCGGCATAAAGTATAGCACTTATTGCCTAAAGCTTTTAAAAAAAATGTCAACAGTAAAATTAGGAATTAACGGTTTTGGAAGAATTGGAAGAATTGTATTTAGAGAATCATACAACAGAGATAATGTTGAAGTAGTTGCAATTAATGATTTACTAGATGTAGATCACTTGGCATATTTGTTAAAATACGA
>CANINJ010000118.1 GCA_947468985.1 Bacteroidota bacterium | reverse complement strand
TTCACCAAATTTAGTTAGGAAGTCGTCATATTGTCTGTTTACGATGTGTTTTTTCGGAAGCAAGTTGGCTTCAGTATAGGTCATACTTAAGTTTTTCCATTGCAAACCAAGGAAAATAGTGATGGCAACGATAATTACCAGTATTGTGATTCTATAAGTAAGGATTAATCGGGCAATAAATTCCCAAAAACCTACCTTCAATGTCTTTTTCATAAAAGATTTTAATGCGAGCAAAGGTAATTAAAACCTATAAAATTTATAGAAATTCAGAAATTATTTTAACGAAATAATTGTTATTAAATAAATTCCAATTTTATATTTGTGTAATCATTTATGAATTATAATTATTCCTATATTTGATTTTTCAATCTTTGCACTTCAAATCTTTTTAAAAACCGCTTAATAATCTATGAAAAACTATAAAAACACCTTTTTTTATTTTACTGTAACTGGCGGTTTTACAGCATTAATCTATTGGATTATTTCAAAAGGAAAGATTTTAGAATCAGCAAAAACAGTAACAACAATTACAAAACCCAATAATCATTGGAACGATTTTATTTCGTCGATGGTTCTCAATTTTGAAGATCCGTTAGCAATTTTATTGGCACAAATTATTACAATTATCATAGTTGCTCGTTTTTTTGGTTGGATTTTTAGAAAAATTGGTCAGCCATCCGTAATTGGAGAAATTATAGCAGGAATTTTTCTAGGCCCTTCCTTATTAGGAATGTACTTTCCCGACTTTTCATTGGCATTATTTCCGATACAATCATTAGGAAACCTTCAGTTTTTAAGTCAAATTGGACTAATTCTTTTTATGTTTGTCATTGGAATGGAATTGGATTTAAAAGTTTTAAGAAATAAAGCCAATGAGGCAGTAGTAATAAGTCACGCCAGTATTGTAATCCCTTTTGCGCTTGGAATTGGACTTGCTTTTTATGTTTACAAATCATTTGCGCCCGAAGGAATTCCTTTTTTATCCTTCAGTATGTTTATGGGAATTGCAATGAGTATTACGGCATTTCCAGTATTAGCGAGAATTGTTCAAGAGCGAGGAATTCATAAAACAAGATTGGGAGCCATTGTAATTACTTGCGCTGCAGCCGATGATATTACCGCTTGGTGTTTGCTTGCCGTTGTAATTGCAATTGTAAAAGCAGGAACATTTGACAGTGCTTTGTATGTAATTGCGCTCGCATTTTTATATGTAATTGTAATGATTTTTATCGTAAAACCGTTCTTAAAAAGAGTCGGTGATTTATATGCATCAAGTGAAAATTTAAGTAAACCAGTTGTTGCAATATTTTTTCTGACTTTAATTCTTTCGTCTTATGCAACGAATATAATTGGAATTCATGCTTTATTTGGCGCTTTTATGACGGGAGTTATTATGCCGGATATTTCAAAATTCAGAACTATATTTATTGAAAAAGTAGAAGATGTTTCGGTAATATTATTACTGCCTTTGTTTTTTGTATTTACAGGTTTACGAACTCAAATCGGATTGATTAATGATCCCTATATGTGGAAAGTTACGGGTTTTATTATTCTTGTAGCCGTTGTTGGAAAGTTTTTGGGAAGCGCATTTGCAGCAAAATTTGTAGGTCAAAGTTGGAGAGACAGCCTGACAATTGGCGCATTAATGAACACTCGTGGACTGATGGAATTGGTGGTTTTGAACATTGGTTTAGACTTAAAAGTGCTTACGCCAGAAGTTTTTACAATGATGGTTATTATGGCATTAGTAACTACTTTTATGACCGGACCAGCATTAGATATTATCAATTGGGCATTCAAAACCAAGGACAGTTTCGTTCCTGAAGAAATTATAAGTAATAGCAAATACAAGATTTTATTGTTCTTTGGAAACAACGAAAAAGGGAAATCGCTTTTGAGATTAGCAAGCAGTTTGGTTAAGAAACAAAAGGAAAATGTGAACGTTACTGCGATGCACATGATTTTAAGTGACGAAATGCATTCCTATAATATGGACGAATACGAAACCGATAGTTTTCTTCCAATTATTAACGAATCTAAAATATTAGACCAAAAAATATCTACCGTTTTTAAAGCAACCGTTGACATTGAAAGTGATATTGTGGATATTGCCAATCAAGGCGAATACGACTTATTGCTTGTTGGTCTTGGAAAATCAATTTTTGAAGGAACGCTTCTTGGAAAAGTATTAGGATTTACAACAAGAATCATAAATCCAGATCGTTTAATTGATAAGTTTACTGGAAAAGAAGGGCTGTTTGAAAATTCCCCTTTTGATGAAAGAACGCGTCAAATTATTTCTAAAACGAAAATGCCTCTGGGTATTTTAATTAATAAAAACTTGCAAGAAATAAACCAGGTTTTCATTCCGATTTTTGGAGCGGAAGACGGATTCTTATTGGATTATGCACAAAAATTAATTTATAATAATGACTCAAAAGTAACTGTTTTAGATTCCAATGGGCACATCAAAAATAATTTTATTATTGAAAATGCGGTTGATTCTTTAGAAAATAAATATCCAAGCAACATGACTTTATTGAATGATAAAACCATAGAAAAGGAATTTTTGAACCAACACGATTTAATGATAATTAGCCTTGAAAGTTGGAAGAAATTGGTTGATTCTCAAAGCGATTGGTTGAGTGATATTCCTTCTGTTTTGATTGTAAAACCTTAATATTTTACAATCCTAAATCCAATACGAAACTTAATTTTACGGCAATATTATCTTCAAATCGAGGCAATTGATTTGGTCCGTATCTGTAAAAACCGGTTAACCCAAGACCTTTATAAATCTGATTTAGTTCAATTCCTGACTCGAAAAAACCCTTGTTTAGTGTTTTGTAATTAATGCCTGCGTGTTGTTCTGGATAATCTAAATTTCCCCACGCCATTCTTGTTACAAACACCAATGAAGGCTTTACTTTTTTGAATAAAGTGATTCTTTTTGAACCGTGTTTTAATTGAAGGGAAGCAAATTTATTTGAGAAAAACTCGTTGAAAAACATCGTTTCAAAACTGTTTCTGCCAGAAATTGTAATCCGTTGTTGGATTCTGTCTTTCGTTAAATTATTTGGAGAAGTGTTGTATAGATGTGTCAACGGAACATCGCCAAAAGCGTAACCGCCTTCCAATAAAACTTCGGATTTTTGCCCGTTTATATATTTTTTTTCATAAACCGCTCGGAAGTCAATTTTACTGAAATTAAAATCGTTTTCTATAATTTTTGGCAATGATTGCGTGAATTGAAAAGTGAATTTTGGAAATCTCTTTTCAATTTCTAATCGGCCGATTGGCGTTTGCATATACTCGCTAAACGGATTCCATTGCAAAGAAACCATTGCAGTTGTCATCTTAAATGCAGTGTATAATCTGTCATTTGCATTGAAAACATAATCAAATTGCGGCTCAATTACGGTGTGTGAAAGTTGCCAAATACTTTCTGTTTTAGGAATGATTTTAGTTTCAATAAACCCTTTCCACATTTGATAACTATAAAAAGTACTTACGTTTATTGGTCTCGGGTCGTACAATTTAAAAACCCGTTTGTCAATGGCAAAAACGGTATGTGCAATTTCATTTACGTCATCGGTATAGGAACCGCCAATCCAAGTGTTCGAGAATTTTCCTAATCGTGTTGCTGCACCTAAATTATATTTGAAATTTCCGTCTTTCGTTCCATAAGCCGTATAACCTTCAATTCTGAATTTTCTTGAGAATTTTTCGCTTGTAATTCCACCCGTTCCAACTCGAAAACCTTCGTAGTTATTGTAACTCAATAAATATCGTAAATCCAAGTCAATTGGGCCTAAAGGAATATATCCGTTTATGATTTTACGACCAAAACGCAACCTACTTTCTATTCGATTTTTCACAGAAATACTGTCTAAAACGCTGTATGTTTTTTGACTTCTGCTGTCTAAACTGTCTTTTCGATACGTGTTCCAAAAAGCTTCGTCTTTAATTGCCGCATCGTCTTTAATATCAATTGAAATGAATGATTTTTTGATTTTAATTGGGGTATTAAAATCAAATTCCGAGCAATGGGTTTCTGATAATAAATAGGTGAAATCCGAAGCTACTTTTTCTCTTGATTTAAAGTCGTTGCTGTCGGCTTCAAATTGAATGGTTCCGCCTAATATTTTTATATCATCATCATTTTTACCCTTTATGATTTTGAATTTTTTTGTGGTTGGAAACCAAATATTTTCCTTAGAAATATATGTAAAATCGTGCGTTCCCGTAATGTCTAAAACGCCTTTAATTCGCATAATTGCTTTGGCAACGGCATAATTATTTTGGTCGATATAAAGTACGCCTTCCAATCCCGCTGCGTTTATTCGTTTTTTATTTTTGAAATAAATCATCAATGTATTTCTACCGTCGATTGAAACAGTGTCTAATATTTTATAGTTGTAATTTGATAATCCGCTTTTTGAAATTGGACTTACGTAATGCGTTTCAAAAAGTTCGTATTGATTGTCATAAATAGAAAATGACTGAAGGTTAAACGCTAATATTTCATAAATGGGTTGCCTGAAACCTGCCATTTTTGTTGCTAAAACAGTTTCTTTTAAGCCATTTTCATTAAATTGAAATTGAGATATTTTTTCTGTTTGAAACAAATGTTGTTTGTTGATTATTTTTTTGAATTTGAAATCCGAAGAATCGATATTTGAAAGTTGCTTTTTGTTATTTTTCTCAATATAAACGGAATCAATTCTTCCGTTAATAGAATCTGGATTGGCGGTAACAATCAATTTATTGTAGGCTTTAAACTGAAAACTGTTGAGTTTTTTTTGAGGATTATTTGACCTTTCAAACTTAATTACGTTTCTGATAATTGAATTTGCTGGGTTTTTATTGCTAATTACAACTTCATTTAAGTCATTTGCGGCTTGAGAAATAAAAATCTGATAATAGGTTTTATTGGTTATTGCAATTTTTTTTGGGCTGTAGCCAATGTAGGAAACCGTAATTTCTGATAGAAATTTAGTGCTTTGAAGTGCGAATTTTCCATCTACATCAGAAATTGTATTTGTGCCAAGCGGCGAAGAAATGTTGGCAAATGGCAACGGAATACTACTAGAAGCATCCTTTACAATTCCATTGATTTGGAATTGCGCTTGGATTGAAAGTGACAGAAATAAAAACAAAAATATGAGTTGCTTCATTTTATGAATTTGCTACAAAAGTAGTGAATAGTAACAATAAATCAGGTATTTTCTATTTTGAATAGTCGTAATTTCTGAGTTGGATTTGCGTGAGGGATTGCAGCGAAAAGCCCACAGCCAAGTTTAGCGAAAGCGGTACTTAGCGATGACTTGCAGCGGAATGCCCGACCGAGTTTAACGATTGCTTCATACTTCGCAATGACGTTCTAAACGAGGTCACGCCCAAATAAAAAAAATGAAGATTGAAGATTAAATGCGTTGATTATGAAAACATTACGGTTTTATAAAGGGCATTTATAGATTGTCAAATTTATAAATGGTATATTTGCAAAAATTATAGAATAATATGAATAACAAGGAAGGCAATAATAAAAAAAGCGGCGGTAGAGCGAATAGTTCAAGACCAAGCTCAAATAAGCCAAAACCTGCGATGCAAAAACGGGCACAAGGGCCTAAAAAAGTAAAAATAAATACTAAAGTTGCAGAAGTTGCGTCTGATAAAGTGGAGAAAAAACCGAATCAAGCTCCAAAAAGACCGAAAGTAAAAGACGAAATCCGATTGAATAAATACATTGCAAATTCGGGTGCTTGCTCTCGTCGTGATGCCGATATTTACATACAATCGGGGAATGTGAAAGTGAATGGAATTCCGGTTGTTGAGATGGGATATATGGTTAAACCGGGCGATGTAGTGAATTTTGACGGGAATGTTTTGACTCCCGAAAAGAAAGAATATATCTTGTTGAACAAGCCAAAAAACTTTACAACTGCATTGGACGAAGGCCAAGAATACCGTAATGTTTTGGAATTAGTGAAAGGTTCTACGACTTCAAAAATTGGAGCTGTGGGAAGAATGGATAAAAATACGACGGGTTTATTGTTGTTTACAAATGACACGGATATGATTCGAAAATTTACGTTGCCAACTAACAAATCATCAAAAATTTACCAAGTTTCTTTGGATAAAAATTTGAAATTTGAGGATTTAGAAAAAATCAATAAAGGTTTGGTTTTAGATGGTCACCGTGTTTTTGTAGAAGATGTAAGTTACATTGAAGGAGAATCGAAAAGTGAAATCGGATTGAAATTGCGTTCTTCAAATGTGAAAGTGGTTCGTTC
>CANINJ010000117.1 GCA_947468985.1 Bacteroidota bacterium | reverse complement strand
GTTTGTGGCCCTAAAACGCTAATTCCAAGACATATTGAATCACTTGGAGTTTCAGTTGAATCTAATTTACGTAAAGCGCTGGAATGGTGTGATGTGGCTAATATGTTACGCGTTCAAAACGAACGAATGGATGTTAACTTTTTTCCTTCAACAAGGGAATATGCACAACAATATGGTGTTGATAAAACACTTTTAGATTCGCTAAATAAAGAAATTGTTATAATGCACCCAGGACCAATTAATCGAGGAGTAGAAATCACTTCGGATGTTGCCGATTCTCAACAATCTTTAATTTTGAACCAAGTAGAAAATGGTGTTGCTATTCGAATGGCAGTCATCTATTTATTGGCTTCAAAAATTCAATAATACTTAAATTTATTTGTCATGAAAGTAGATGCGAAAGGACATACAACAGTTATCAAAGATACGCAAGGTGATAGTGTAGCATTTTTGGAAAAGGTAACCAATCAGCACGAAAGTTACAAACATCAGAATTTGATTTTAGATGTTACTCATGATAAAACGACTACAATTGCCTCTATAAAAGCTTTTTCTGATTTGTCTAAATCCCATAAAAAAGGAAAAAAATCATTTGTGATTGTAGCTGAAAATATTGATTTTAATGCCGTTCCAAAATCGTTACTTGTTGTTCCTTCTGTTTTGGAAGCAAACGATATTATCGAAATGGAAGAAATTGAACGAGATTTGGGGTTTTAGGCCCCCTAACCCCCAAAGGGGGAATAGAATAGTGACTTAACAATTTATTCGAATAGGTGCCTTTTCAACGAATTACCAAATTAACGAAAAACCAAAAAATTGAATCTAACCATACTTGGTTGCTACGCTGCAACGCCACGAACGTTTACAAATCCAACTTCACAAGTTTTAGAAATCAGAAATCGTCTGTTTTTAATTGATTGTGGCGAGGGAACGCAAGTACAATTGCGTAAAAATAAGATTCGATTTTCAAAAATCAATCATATTTTCATATCCCATTTGCACGGGGATCATTTTTATGGTTTGGTAGGTTTAGTTTCTACATTTATGCTTCTCAATCGAACTAATGATTTACATATTTACGGTCCTAAAGGAATTGAAGAGGTGATTAAATTACAACTGAAATTATCAAATTCTTGGACGAATTATGGATTGTTTTTTCACGAATTGAATTCTAAAGAAAGTGAAGTTATATTTGAAGATGAGAAAGTTATTGTCAAAACAATTCCACTAAAACATAGGGTTTACACCAATGGTTTTTTATTTCAAGAGAAAGTTGGCGATAGAAAATTGAATTTAGATGCTGTTCAAAATTATGAAATTGATAAATGCTATTATCAAAAGATTAAAAATGGAAAAGACATCACTCTGGACGACGGTCGTGTAATTGAGAATGAAAAACTGACTTTCGACCCAATTCCTACTAAGAGTTATGCTTTTTGTTCCGATACGGTTTACAACGAAGCGATTATCCCAATTATTGAAAATGTAGATGTGTTGTATCACGAAGCAACTTTCTTAGATTCAGAGGAAATTTTGGCCGAAAAAACGATGCATTGCACGGCAAAACAAGCGGCAAGAATTGCTTTTAAAGCCAATGTAAAGCAATTGGTTTTAGGGCATTATTCTACTCGATATGAAAGCATAGCATTGTTTAAAGAAGAGGCAACTACCATTTTCCCTGAAGTGCTTTTGGCTGATGATGGTAAAAGTTTTGAGTTTTAGTATCACTTTGTTTGGCTGCTTAGGAATATAAAAAAATATAAAAATATCAAAACAATTCTTCCTTTAGCCCCGATTAAGGCGGTATCCTCGCAGCGAAGCGAAGAGATATAGCCGAAAGCGGGAATTGTAATTCTAAATACTAAAGGACAATTCGCTTCAAAACTAAGAAATCATACTTTTTTTCGGGAATTTCAAACCTACAAACTTTCAAATTCCCGAAATAAATTCTACATTAGCATTCTGTAAATTTCAGAAAAATGATTAGCGAAGCACAGTTTCAAAACGAGTTACACTTGATAATTTCCAATGCCATTCGGGAAGATGTTGGCGCTGGCGATTTCAGTTCATTGGCTTGTATTCCCCCATCAACAAAGGGAAAAGCAAAATTATTGGTGAAAGACGAAGGCATAATTGCGGGCGTTTCGTTTGCAAAAATGATCTTTGAATATGTAGATTCCGAATTGGAAATCGAGACATTTATCAATGACGGTGCTCCCGTAAAAAGAGGCGATGTGGTTTTTCACGTTTCAGGAAGCTCGCAATCTATATTGAAATCGGAACGTTTGGTGCTGAATTCAATGCAGCGAATGAGTGCTATTGCTACGAAGACGCAAAAATATGTTCGGCTTTTGGAAGGAACCAACTCCAAGATTTTGGATACGCGCAAAACGACGCCTGGTTTTCGAGCGTGTGAAAAATGGGCAGTGAAAATTGGAGGAGGCGAAAACCACCGATTTGCATTGTACGATATGATTATGCTCAAGGACAATCACAACGATTTTGCAGGTGGAATTACGGCTGCAATCACCAAAACAAAGGCGTATTTAAAGGAAAATTCATTGGATTTAAAGATAATTGTCGAGGCAAGAAACCTCAATGAAATTAAAGAAATTTTGACGAATGAAGGTGTTTTCCGAATTTTAATTGACAATTTTAATTATGAAGATACTCGAAAAGCGGTTGTGTTAATTGGCGATAAATGCCTCACGGAATCGTCTGGAAATATCAACGAAACCACCATTAGAAGCTATGCCGAATGTGGCGTAAACTATATTTCTTCAGGCGCATTAACGCACTCGATTTACAATATGGATTTGAGTTTGAAAGCCTTTTAAAAAATAATATAACATAATGCAAATAGAAAAAATACCTGTACTTCGGAATATTGTCCACGTTTTGCAACAGATAAAACCCATATGGTTACACGGTTTATCGCTTTTTGACTTGATAAAATTGTACTCCGTTGGAATTTTAGAAGGCGCCTTATCTTATCACGCAAGTGCCGTTGCTTTTAGTTTTTTTATGGCTCTATTTCCGTTTGCATTGTTCATTTTGAACCTCATTCCTTACATTCCAATCGATGGTTTTCAAGCTGATTTCCTTCAATTTGTAAAGGAAGGCGTTCCTCCAAATACCTATGATGCAATTGCTAGTATTGTCAATGATATTCTCAACAATAGCCACTCGGGATTGGTTTCTACAGGATTTTTATTGTCGATTTTCTTGATGGCAAACGGGCTCAACGGAATCCTTGGCGGCTTTGAATCTTCTCGCCACGTTTTGGAAAAAAGAGGGTTTTTTCATCAGTATTTAATCTCGTTAGCGTTGTCATTATTGCTGTCTTTCCTACTGATTATAACTGTTTCCGCCATTGTAGTCTTCGAAGTTTTTATCCAAAAAACAATGATTCAAGACATGCTCAGCGACCGAATTCCACTCATTATTTTAGGACGCTACGCATTTGTAATTTTGATGATTTTGGTTACAATTTCCATTCTTTTTCGATTTGGAACTAAACAAAAAAACAAACCGTCATTTATCACGATAGGCTCTGTATTTACAACTATTCTCGTTATAATTTCATCCTATTTCTTTGGAATTTGGGTAATAAAATTCTCAAAATACAACGAACTTTATGGCTCAATCGGCACATTATTGATAATGATGTTCTATATTTGGATAAATTGTATGATTTTATTGCTCGGATTCGAGTTGAATTCAATAATCAGCAAATTAAAAGTCAAAAAATTAGAATAAGTTTTTTTTTGAAGCTATTCCTGCTATCCGCTATATCCACGCCCAAAAGCGTGGGATACCGCTGCTATCAGGGCTAAAAACGTTTACGGTATGAAGACAATTGTAAGTTTTATTTTACTATTCCTTTCCACACAATTCCATGCGCAATCCCACGGAGTTATTGGGAAATGGAACACTATTGACGACGTAACAGGAAAAGTAGTCTCTGTTGTTGAAATCTTCGAGCACAACAATAAATATTATGGAAAAGTCAACGAAATTTTCAATCCTAAAAGCCGAAATCGCGTTTGTGAAAACTGCACCGGCGACGATAAAAACAAAGCCATTTTGGGGTTAACCGTAATCAAAGGACTTGTAAAAGAAGGAAATGAGTATTGCAACGGTAAAATCTTAGATCCTAAAAGCGGAAAATTATACAAATGCTACATCACACTTGAAGGAGCCGATAAACTCAAAGTGCGAGGCTACATAGGAATTTCACTCTTCGGAAGAACACAATATTGGGAACGATTGAAATAGTTTTTACCAATACTTTATAACTTACAATCAAATATAAATGCAGTTTTTCGTCGAAGTAATTTTACCGCTTTCCCTCGCCAAAACCTTTACCTATAGGATTTCTGAAGCAGAATTCAACTATATAAAAAAAGGAATGCGTGTTGCGGTGCCTTTCGGGAAAAGTAAGATCTACACGGCATTAGTAATCGAATTGCATCAAAACGCCCCAACCTTATATGAAGCCAAAGAAATTCATCAAATTTTGGATGAAAAACCTTTGGTTACCGAAATTCAAATCGCCCATTGGCAATGGATTGCTTCCTATTATATGTGTGCCATTGGCGATGTCTATCGAGGTGCAATTCCAAGTGCCTTATTATTAGAAAGTGAAACCGTAATTTCCAAAAAACAAGATGTATTTGTTGACGAAAGCCAACTTTCGGATGATGAATATTTAATTTATCAGGCATTACAACAACAAAATTCGTTGAAAGTTCAGGATATTATTGCCATTTTGAATAAGAAAAATATTTTTCCAATTCTTCAAAAATTAATAGACAAAAATATCTTGGTCTTGCAGGAAGAAATGTTGGAAAACTACAAACCTAAATTAGTGCGTTATGTTCGCTTGAACGCTAAATTTGATTCTAATGAAGGTTTAGGAGAATTGCTGGAAACACTGAAAAGTGCAACTAAACAAAAGGAAATTGTACTTTCTTATTTTCAATTATCTGCAACAGAAAAAAAACCAATCACCGTTAAAAAGCTTACAGAAACAGCCAATTCCACAACTGCAATTGTAAAAGCATTGATTGACAAAGAAATTTTTGAAGAATATTATCTTCAGGAAGACCGTGTGAATTTTAAAGGAAAATCGGGTGAGAACCAACTGAAATTAAGTGTTGCGCAACAAACCGCATTTGAAGCAATTCAGGAAAATTTAACACAAAAAGAAGTTTGTCTTTTGCACGGAGTAACTTCCAGCGGGAAAACAGAAATTTACACCAAACTCATAGAAGAATATATTGCCACAGGAAAACAAGTCTTGTATTTGTTGCCAGAAATAGCTTTGACCACACAATTAGTAGGAAGATTGCGCGAACATTTTGGAAATAAAGTGGCTGTTTTTCATTCTAAATACAGCAATAACGAACGGGTAGAAGTTTGGAATCAGGTTTTAGAAAATTCCGAAAAATCACAAATAGTGATAGGAGCGAGGTCGGCTTTGTTTTTGCCATTTCAAGATTTAGGATTCATCATTGTCGATGAGGAAAATGAACAAACCTACAAGCAAGTTGATCCTGCGCCACGATATCACGCCCGAGATGCGGCAATAGTTTTGGCAAATTTGCAAAAAGCGAAAGTGCTTTTAGGTTCTGCAACGCCAAGTATGGAAACCTATTACAATTCAAAATCAGGAAAATATGGTTTTGTAGAAATTTTTGAACGCTACGGAAACGTATTGATGCCAGAAATTGAATTGGTAGATTTGAAAGACAAGTACTTCCGAAAAAAAATGGTGGGACATTTCAGCGATGTTTTAATTGAAGAAATTACGAATGCTTTGGCTTTGGGCGAACAAGTAATTTTGTTTCAAAACCGACGCGGGTATTCGCCATTATTGGAATGTTTGACTTGTGGACACGTGCCGCAATGCCAACAATGTGATGTGAGTTTGACGTATCACAAACATAAAAACCAATTGCGATGCCATTATTGCGGGTATTCTATTGCAAAACCCACCAATTGTCACGCTTGTTCAAGTGTTGATTTAACAACGAAAGGTTTTGGAACGGAACAAATCCAACAAGAATTATCAGAACTTTTTCCAAGTCATAAAATTGGAAGAATGGATCAAGATACTACAAGAGGAAAATTTGGTTTTGAAAAAATAATTGACAGTTTTAAAAATCGGGAAATTGATATATTGGTTGGAACCCAAATGCTTGGAAAAGGTTTGGATTTTGATAATGTAACTTTGGTAGGAATTATGAATGCCGATAATATGCTGTATCATCCCGATTTCAGGGCTTTTGAAAGGAGTTTCCAAATGATGACACAAGT
>CANINJ010000116.1 GCA_947468985.1 Bacteroidota bacterium | reverse complement strand
GCAATTGGTTTCATTTCAGATGAAAAATAGATACGCCCTCTTTCGTCCAAACCATAATATAAAGGCTTCACTCCCATTGGATCCCGACCTGCGATATAATCGTCGCCATCTACAATTACAAATGCCCAATCTCCATCCAACATATTACAAAAATCATATCCAAATTCCTCATATAAATGCACGATAACTTCCGAATCTGATTTTGTTCTGAAAGTATGGTGTTTCAAAATCCCATCTCTCAATTCTTGGTGGTTATAAACTTCTCCATTGTGAACCATCCAAGCCGTTTTTGACCCTTGAATTGGCTGTCTTCCCGAATGCAAATCTATAATCGATAAGCGTTCATGGCTCAAAATATGGCCGTTCTCTGTTATATGCAAATCACTTTCATCTGGTCCGCGATGCGACATTCTTTTAGAAAGCTTTTTTACTAACTCTTCTTCTTTTCCTTTTCCAATAATGGCTAAAATTCCACACATAATATACTTTTTTACCTCTACAAATTTGGACATAATGATTCCTTATTAAAACTAAATAGAATTATTTAGTTTTAATAATAAACTTAAAATTGTATTTTTATGTAAATATGAAAGTAAAAGCAGGCACAATCTATATATGAAGTTATAGATTGTAATTTAATAATTTGCAAAAATGATGATTTAAGTTTACTTTAGCATTTTATAAATAAATGATACAACGAGAAAACTTTCACACTTTTGATGCCTTGCGCTTTTTTTCTTTTTCTTTAGTTTTTATTTCGCATTTACCTTATACACTTTTTCCAAAATTTAATTTTATAAAAACCCGAGGTGACATAGGTGTTTACTTCTTTTTTACATTGAGTGGATTTTTAATAACATATATCCTTTTATTAGAAAAAAAATCAACTAATACTTTTGACTTTAAAAAATATATTAAAAGGAGAGCTTTAAGAATTTGGCCTCTTTATTATTTTATTTTATTATTTGCATTTCTTTCTCCAATTATAATAAGCCTAATTGGGCTAAATTCTACTTCTATTGGGTATAATCCTAACTGGTTATTATCATGTCTTTTTTTAGAAAATTATATGGTCATGTTTCATAATGATTTTGGCAATATCTCACCATTACCAGTATTGTGGTCTTTATGTATAGAAGAACATTTCTATTTAATTTGGGGGATTATATTATACTTTTCTAAAATGGAAAAAATATTGTTATGGAGTTTTTTAATCATTATTATAAGTTCCCTTTCCAGGTGGTTTTTCTACATAAATAACATATTATTTAAAGACATTTTAACTAATTTTGATTATTTTATGTATGGTGCAATACCAGCATATTTATATGTAAATTATAAAAATAAAACTTTACTATTCATAGATAGAATTTCGGATTCAATTAAAATTATAATTGTTTTAATTACTATAATTATAGTAGTGAGTTTTTCTCACTTTGATTTTCAATTAAAACAAATAATTGAACCATATATTTTTGGATTACTCTTTAGCTGTGTTATTTTTATTGTCATTCCAAAAAACAATAAATTTAAAATATCAGATTCAAACATAGTTTCAAAATTAGGGATTTATACTTACGGATTGTATATTTTTCATACAATAGCAATAAATTTTTTTATTAAACTTAATATTAAATTGAATTTACATTTATCTGAAAATTATTTATTTATTTTCATAACAGGAAGTTCTATATTAACTGTAATATTTACGAGTATTATTTCTTACCATCTTTTTGAAAAAAAATTTCTAATACTAAAATGAAAAAATTAAGTTATCTTAATAATTAAATATTTAACCGTATTAACCTCAAACTCAAAACCCACTTTATTCCCCATTAATTTAGTTCCCAGCGGCGATTGTGGCGATAAAGCAATAATATTCACTTGTTCGATGTTGATTTTTGTGAGTGCCAAACTCACATAAAGATAGATTCCATTGGCTTGAACCAAACTTCCCAAAGCAATTGTAGTATGTATTGAAGAGGAATCTATTTTATCTAAAACTGCTTTTTGCTCCAAAACTTCTTTGAGTTTGTAATTGAGTTTTTCCTGTTCTATATGCATCATTGACAACGCGGTTTCGTGTTTGTCGCCCGCAGAACCTTTGGCATCATTCTTAGAATCTTCGGTCAATGCCGAAATCATATCCCGAAAAACATCTATTTTGTCTTGGACTTGTTGGGTATAATGCTGATGGATTTTTTGTTTGAGAGTCATTTATTTTAGGTGCAGCGGTTTTGAGTTGCAAAGGTACAAAGGTTTCTAATCTTTGAGGATAAAACGTTATAAACAATGAAGAAATTACTTAAACCTATTCCTCTTTGAACTTTACCCCTTTGAACCTTCTTCTCTTTGAACCTTTTTAAAAATCAAACTTATAGCTCGCTCCTAAAATCACTTGAAATCCTTGGACAGGATAATTTATCCATTTTTGATAGGCTTGGTTTCCAATATTATTCAATTTCAAAAATCCTGTTAAGCGTTCGCTGTGTTTGTATCCAACGTATAAATTTGCATCAAAATAGCTTTTTAATGTTTGAACACCTTGAATGTAAGCGGGTTCAAAAGCAATTTGTTTGAATTCTTTTCGATCACCCACAAAAAACACTTCAGAACTTACTTTCCATTTTTTGGCAATGGAAATAGTCAAATTTGAAACTATTTTTAAAGTTGACAAATTCCAAGCTTCATTTTCATTTGTAGTTGAAAAATTATTAAATGTACCGTTAATTCCAAAAGTTGTTTTTTTGGATAAATCGGCTTTTATTTCACCAAATAAACTTAGGGTTTTAATATCATCATAAACCACTGAAAACGAATTTCCGAATTGGAAATTGTCATGTGTCCCGAATAAATCAAATTCATTATGTTTGAAAAGCGATTTGTTTTTTTCGCTCGTATAAGCGGCTTTCAATGTATAATTTACACTATTTGCCAATTTTCCTTTTAAACCAACAAAAACATCATATTCTTTATTTGTTGGGACTATTGAAGAAACACTTAAATTTGGAGAAACAAAAGGATTTTCATTGGTAAAATCACGATAAGAATTATGTTCCAAACCTCCTGTTAAACCCGAATAAAAAATCATATAATCGCCAACTACTTTCAAGGAAGCCGTAACTTCAGGATAAACATACATTTTACTTTCAGAATGTTTTGAATCCAATGAATAATATAATGCAGCACCAATATTAACCGACCAATTATCTTTGTTTATCACAAAACTAGGTTCCATGCCAAAATTAGTAATTCCATAAGTATTTAAATTTCCACCAGCATCGTTTCTTCCCAACGTTCCCGAAATATAATCTGCAATAAATATGGTTTTAATTTTTTTATCCGCAATTTCAAATTCAAAAGATGGTTTGGCGTAAAATCTATTTTCTGTACTTCCATAAGAATCCCAAAAACGATTGTATTTCAGGCTCCCTTCTTTGAAAAAACTATCATTTAAACTGAATTTTGTACCTGCATAAAAATTATGAAAAGTATGCTTTGGGTTGATTCCGTCAATTATAGTTGAAGAAAAATTCTCAGGCAAACCATACCAATTATACACTTGATTTTGATAGCCTAAATCGGCATTCCAATTCAAATTTTTCTGCTGATTGCCATACGTTAAATCTAAAGAGGTCGTATAAAATTTATCATCCAATGCAACGCCTTTTATTCCGCCTTGAGACGAAAGATGGCGCAACATTCCACCTACATATTCGGTATCACTGATTTTTTCAGTCACGAAAAGTTCCGCATTTAGGGTGGTATAATTCCCCAAACCCAACGTTAGGTAATTTTTAAATAATTTCTCCGATTCTGATTTATCCACATTTGCAGCTCTACCTTTTGAAGGCGTGAAAGTAGAAGCCACCGGAAAAGAAAAAATCGAATATTTAATCACTTCCTTTTTAGTATTGTCTTCGTCCTCTAAAGCGGGTGTTTCCTTAACTTTAAAAGCATCTGAAATTGTTGGTGTATATGGTTTTACCACGTTTACAACTTCAGTTCCAATGCTCTCATCTTTCTTTTGCGCGAGAACAAATTGAGAAACTAAAATGAGTAAAACTGCAGTTATATTATTTTGAAATATCTTTGTCATTTGAAATCTTTATTTAATTTGTAATCGACGAATTCGTCTTGGCTTCTTCGGTTTTAATAACATCCAATTCCTTTTGTGCTTCTTCTACAACATCAGGAAATGCACTGAAATTCTTAATGACACTATCCAAAATATACGTCGCTTGGAAACTGTCATTCAATCCATAGAAATTTTTCGCCATAACGACCAATCCTTTTGCGCCAAAATATTTATAGCCCGAATAATCCTTAGTTAATTTTTGAACTACGGTATTAGAATCTTCAAATTTCGCATCTAAATTTTTGAAATACGCATCATAATATAACGCTTCAGCAGCCAATTCCCCTTTTGCAAGTGTTAATAATTTGGTGTAAGCCAGACGCGCTTTAGGTTCATCATTAGAATTTATAGCCGAACGAGCTACGATGATTTGTGCGTCACTTTTTACTTTATCATCTGTTTTGGGGTTAAACAAAACCTTGTCTGCATAAACTACGGCTTTCACATAATCCTTTTGTTCATAATAGGTTTTCATCAAATTGGCTTGTGCAAATGTGATGTTTTGAGGGAAGTCAGCTTCTGTTTCCAAACGTTTTAAAATTGGAATCAACTTCGCAAAATCATTTGATTTAGTATGAATTTGAGCCAATCTTGCCAAGGCTTGTTCCGTAAATTCATTCCTTGGTTTAGAAATTACAAAGTCATAATTGGCAACCGCATTCGATTCTAATCCATCTGCAAAATACGATTGTGCCAAATAGAAATTAGCATTCAAAGCGTGATTTCCATTAGGGAATTTTGAAACATAACTGCTAAATGCCGAAATAGATTGCTTGGTATTGTTTTGCAAATATTGTTTTTCGGCAGCTTCGTAAGTATCATTATCTAATTCCGCATCGGTCACAGAAACGAAATCCAAAGTTCGCACCCAAGTCGCATATTCATCCACTTTTCCATTGTCAACATAAATGATTCTGGCAGTCGAAACGGCTTCTAAAGCTTCTGGCGTTTTAGGATATTCTGCAGCCACTCTCTTGAATTTTCCAATCGCCAAATCGTCTTTTTCAGAATTATAATAAATTAATCCTTGTCTCAAAATTGCTTTTGAAGCATACGAACCATTTTTAAATTCGCTAATTAATTGGTCGTAGGTTTTAATTGCCAAATCCGATTTCTTTTCAGCAACATACGTATTTCCCAATTCAAACAAGGCATCATCACGGTATTGCGATTTTGAATACGTTGCAATTAACTTATTCAAATCCTCAATTTTCTTATCATTTTTAGATACAAATCCGTAACTAATTGCTTTTTGAAAAGCCGCATAATCCGCATCGATATTTTTCAAATCAATCGCTTTATTATACGCATCCATTGCTGGCCAATACTTTGCCGATACAAAACGGCTGTCACCCAAACGCAAATAAGAATCGTTCAATCTGATTTTGTCGTCTTTTACAGCATCAATTTGAGCTTGGAAAAAATTTCCTGCTTGTTCGTATTCTTTTAATTTGAAATAAGAATAGGCAATATTGTAATTTATATTTTTGAATTCAGTTGTGTTTTTAGCTTCAGCAAAACCTATAAATTGTTTGAAACTCAATAATGATTCATTGAAACTATCCAAGACAAATTCTGTTTCCCCTTTCCAAAAAGTAGCACGAGCAGTAAATTTTGAATCTTTTTGTTCACCAATAGATTTTTTGAACATTGCTAATGCTTCCTGGTAATTTCCATCGGTGTATAATTCTAAACCTCTATAAAATGTCACTTTTTGATACGCCTGTTTGTTAGCAAAACTTTTATTTTTTTCTAATATTTCTAATGCGCCTTTATAATTTTTTGATGTAATAAAGGAATTTATCAATAGCGTTTCAATATCTGTTTTGCTTGGGGAATTAGGATATTTATCTAAAAAAGCAGACAGAACATCTGGAACACTTTGATATGAATTTCCAATATCATAACTCAATTTCGCATAATTTAAAGCGGCATCTTCTTGAATTTTTATATCAAATACCATCTCTGAAGCATTTTTAAAAGCATTCAAAGCTTGTTGTTTTTTATCGGTTTTCAAATAACTTTGACCTAAATGATAATAGGCGTTTTGCGCAACAAAGTCTTTGCCATCAATGATTTTATTGAATTGGGCGATGGCATTTTCAAAATCATTTTGTTGGTAATACGCATATCCTAATTGGTAAAAATCAGTGTTGCTCCACTTCCCTTTTTTGCCTTTGTACTGGG
>CANINJ010000115.1 GCA_947468985.1 Bacteroidota bacterium | reverse complement strand
GATGAGATTGTTTGCCACGTGCCTCGCAACCCCTCGCAATTACATAAATAATGAAAATATTAGCAAATGATGGGATTTCTAAAAGCGGAATTTTAGCTTTAGAAAAAGTTGGTTTTGAAGTAATTACTACAAAAGTTGCGCAGGAACAAGTTGCCAATTATGTGAACGAAAATAACGTGAGTGTGGTTTTAGTTCGTAGTGCAACGAAAGTTAGAAAAGATATTATTGATACTTGTCCGGGATTGAAAATCATCGGTAGAGGAGGAGTTGGTATGGATAATATTGATGTTGACTATGCTAAAAGCAAAGGAATTAGTGTTATAAACACGCCTGCATCTTCATCGGAATCAGTTGCTGAGTTAGTTTTTGCACACTTATTTTCTGGTGTTCGATTTTTGCACGATTCCAATAGAAATATGCCTTTGGAAGGAGATACTAATTTTGAAGGTTTGAAAAAAGCGTACGCAAATGGAATCGAATTACGAGGAAAAACTTTGGGAGTTGTTGGAATTGGTCGCATTGGTCAAGCTACTGCAAAAATGGCCTTAGGATTAGGAATGAAAGTTATTGCTGCTGATAGTTATATTGAAAAAGTGGATGTTTCAGTTGTGTTTTTTGATGGTCAATCAATTACGACTACAATCGTTTCTCAATCATTAGAATCGGTATTTAAAGAATCGGATTTCATCACATTGCACGTTCCTGCCCAAGATGGATATATTATTGGAGAAGCCGAATTGGCAATTATGAAAACGGGCGTTGGAATTGTAAATTGTGCTCGTGGTGGTGTTATTGATGAAGTTGCCTTAGTAAAAGCGTTGGATAGTGGCAAGGTTTTGTTTGCTGGTTTAGATGTTTTTGAAAATGAGCCAACGCCAGAAATTACCATTTTGATGAATCACAAAATTTCATTAACACCTCATATTGGAGCTGCTACACTGGAAGCGCAAGATAGAATTGGAACTGAACTCGCTTCACAAATTATAAGTTTATTGAAGAATTAAAGAAGAATTTTTCTTTAAATTATTTCATTACAAATAGAAATGCATCTCTTATCGAGGTGCATTTTTTTGTTTGATTAAGAAGGTTTTTTGGTGATAAATTTTGTAATTTTGGGGAAGATTCAAAAACGATGAAGAAGCTAAAACAACGATGGGGAATTACGAACAATTTTCAATTACTATTGATAATTGTTGTCTTCGCTATTAATGGTTCTTTGTCAGCAAAAATTTCGGGTTATTTGATGTCGTTTTTGGGAATCAATAATGAAAATACACATTGGTTTTTCTATTATTTGGTTTTACTACTTTTAGTTTTGCCAATATATCCGTTTTTATTAATGGGTTTTGGTTATTTATTCGGGCAATCTAAATTTTTCTTTCCATTTGGTAAAAGAATGCTGAAAAGTATGGGATTGGGATTTATATTTAAATGAATTATTCTCTCCCCAGCCCTCTCCGAAGGAGAGGGAGCCAACGCAGGGACGATTGATCTTATTTTTTGAGTTTGTCTTTGAAAATCTTTCTTACTTTTTCAACCTTTGGAGTAATTACATAGCTGCAATAGCCTTGTGATTGGTTTTGATTGTAATAATTTTGGTGATAATCCTCTGCATCATAGAATTTTGTTGCAGCAGAAATTACCGTTACAATTGGTTTTCCAAATGTATTTTCTTTAGTTAATAAAGCAATATAGGCTTCAGCTGTATTCTTTTGGAGTTCATTATGATAGAAAATTTCACTTCTATATTGTGTACCCGAATCATTTCCTTGACGGTTTAAAGTTGTCGGGTCGTGAGTAGCAAAAAACACTTCCAATAATTCCCCAAAAGAAATTTTACTTGAATCAAATTCAATTTGGATTGCTTCAGCGTGACCTGTATCGCCATTGCAAACGTCCTTGTAGGTTGGATTTATAGTTTTACCTCCAATATATCCAGATTTAACTGATTTAACTCCGTTTATTTCTAAGAATACTGCTTCGGTACACCAAAAACAACCACCAGCAAATGTGGCTACTTCCATTTTTTCTTGCATTTCCATTTTTATAGGTTGTTTTATTTGAGGTAAAATAACCTCTTTTTCTTTTGATTGACACGAAAAAGGTAACAATGCCAAAAGGATTCCTATTTTCTTTTTCATAATAATATTTTACAGCAAATTTATCAAGTATCACGGTTGGTGCCTTTCTAATTAACTAAAAATTATAATTTGTATGTAAACTTTCTTTTCTGTTCCTTTCAAAAATCGTTAAAATCTTTGTTTCTTTGTGAAAACTGTTTCAAAATGATACAAGCAAAAAATATATACAAATATTACGACAAACTCCAAGTATTGAAAGGTGTTGATTTGCACATTCAAAAAGGTGAAATTGTATCTATTGTTGGTGCTTCTGGTGCAGGAAAAACAACGCTTTTGCAAATATTAGGAACGTTAGATAAACCGAGTATTCCAATTTATAAAGATGGAATTACTGCGGATAATTTTTCAGAACTTACTATAAATGGCGAAGACGTTCTCACAATGAATGATAAGGCTTTGTCTAAATTTAGAAATTTGAATTTGGGTTTTATCTTTCAATTTCATCAATTATTACCTGAGTTTACAGCTTTAGAAAATGTATGTATTCCTGCTTTTATTGCAAATAAATCAAAACAAGAAACCGAAATTGCAGCTAAAAAATTGTTGGATTATCTCGGACTTTCACATCGGATACATCACAAACCTAATGAGCTTTCTGGAGGAGAACAACAGCGTGTGGCAGTTGCGAGAGCCTTAATTAATCAACCTGCAATTATTTTTGCTGACGAACCATCGGGAAATTTAGATACTGCATCGGCAGAAAATTTGCACCAGCTATTTTTTAAATTACGGGATGAATTAGGACAAACATTTGTTATTGTAACACACAACGAGGAATTGGCAAATATGGCCGATAGAAAGTTGGTTATGGTCGATGGACAAATTAGTTCCACACTTTAGTAGTTCTCTCAAAATATGAAAAAGGCTGAATTAAAAGCATTTCTCGACGAAAAAGTCGAATTGTACAATAACCCCAATTTTATTGAAAGCGATCCCGTTCAAATTCCGCATTTATTTTCTCAAAAAGAAGATGTTGAAATTGCTGGTTTTTTGAGTGCTACAATCGCTTGGGGAAATCGTAAAATGATTATCAAAAACTCGCATCGAATGATGGATTTGATGGGAAATGCGCCTTATGATTTTGTAATGTCTCACACTGAAAATGATTTGGAACGATTAGAATCCTTCGTACATAGAACATTTAACAGTGATGATTTTCGGTTTTTTATAAAAAGTTTACAAAATATCTATAGTAATCACAAGGGTTTGGAAACTATTTTTTATAAAGGTCAACTTAAAAACGGAGAATCAAATTCGATGCAATCTGGTATTTCAGAATTCAAAAAAACTTTTTTTGAAATTGGACATCTTCACAGAACCGAAAAACACATTTCTGATCCAATGAGCAATTCAGCAGCAAAGAGAATCAACATGTACCTTCGGTGGATGGTGCGTCAAGACAATAAAGGTGTGGATTTAGGAATTTGGAAATCTATTTCTCCTGCTTCACTTTCGTGCCCTTTAGATGTTCATTCTGGCAATGTCGCTCGAAAATTAGGAATATTAAACCGAAAACAAAACGACGGAAAAGCAGTTGCAGAATTGGATTCAATACTTAGAGAATTTGATAAAAACGACCCCGTTAAATACGACTTTGCCTTATTTGGCTTGGGTGTTTTTGAAGGGTTTTAATAAAAACAACTCGATTTTTTTTGTAGTTATCAGAAATACCTTTACCTATTAGTTTTTACATATAGTTATTAGAAGAAAAGTCACATCACATTTAGTTCGTTTAATCGGTTATTTGGGAGGTTTTGGAATAAGGTTTAATTGTATAAAATTTTCACCACGAAATAAAAATTTGTACTTTTGAAATTCAATATAAACTACTATGAAAATCGTAATTTCTCCTGCTAAATCATTGGATTTTGAAACTCCATTGCCAACTGAAACCTATTCTGGAGCAGAGTTTCTAAAGGAAGCACGACAGGTTCATAGTGTTTTGAAAACGCTGTCGCCAAAAGACTTGTCGGGTTTAATGGATATTTCCGATAAATTGGCAGATTTGAATTGGCAACGCAATCAAGATTGGAAAACACCCTTTACGCCCCAAAATGCACGTCCCGCAATCTTTGCCTTTGACGGTGAAGTTTATACTGGTATTGACGCTCGCACGATTCCATTGGACAAATTAGAAGATTTACAAAGCAAGTTGCGCATTCTTTCAGGATTGTATGGCTTGCTGAAACCATTGGATTTAATTCAGCCGTATCGCTTGGAAATGGGTACGAAAATAGCTGTTGGCGATGCTAAAAACCTATATGCATTTTGGAAAAACAATGTTACTGCTGCTTTAAACAAATCGCTGGCAAAAGGTGAATTGTTTGTGAATTTAGCAAGCACCGAATATTTCTCGGCAGTAGATGCAAAAGCATTGAAAGTGCCTGTAATTACTCCAGAATTTAAAGATTATAAAGATGGGAAACTAAAAATGATTAGTTTCTTTGCTAAAAAAGCCAGGGGTTTGATGGTGCGTTATATTATTGATACTAACGCCCAAACTATTGACGATTTGAAAGGTTTTAATTATGAAGGATATTGTTTTGATGCTAATTTATCCACTAAATTGAAATTGGTTTTTACGAGATAGTTTTTAGGAAGGGTTAATTCGTGGATTTGAAAAATCGTAATTCTTAATTGTGCGAGGGATAGCAGCGGAAATCCTTTGCGGTACGAAGTGCAGCAAAGATTGCAGCGTATAGCCCGACCGAGTTTAGAAAAGATTGCTTCGTACCTCGCAATGACCTAAACGAGGGCGCACCCAAATAAAAAAAAACTAATTGCGTTTTTTGATGAGTAAAACAAACGGGATGCACAGCAAAAACAAGATTCCTAAGTAATAAAAAATGTCAACGAAAGTAAGTACCGAGCTTTGTTTCATCACGCCATAATCCATAACTTGGTAGGCTCTTTTTAGAGATTCGTTGGTGCTGAAGCCTTTGTTCATAAAGCCTTGTTGTAATTGCAGAACTCTTTGTTGTACTGCAAAATTGGTTTTATCGAGATGTGAAACCAAATTTACGCGGTGTTCTTGATTGAATCGAGCAATGAATGTAGTAATAATAGCGATTCCAAATGAACCTCCCAATTGTCGCATCATCCCTGTAAAAGCGGCACCTTCGCCAATTTCTTTTCCTTTTAAGGTTGATAATGACAATGTGGTTATGGGTACAAATAGTAAGCCCAATCCAATTCCTCTCAAAATCAGTGGCCAAAAGATGTGTTCTTCGCCTGTGTCTGGGGTGACTACGTTGTGCATCCAGTAGGTGAACACGAAAAATGCGAGGAATCCAAGGGCTACCATATATGCTTGTGGAACGCCGCGTTGAATCATTTTCCCTATCATTGGCATCATAATTCCTGTGGTTATGGAACTCGGAATTAGAATTAATCCTGCGTCTAATGCACTCCATCCTAACACGGATTGCGTGTAAATTGGTATGATGAAAGTGGAACTGTACAACCCAAATCCTAACACAAAACTCATTATCACACCTACTCTTAGATTGGTGTTTTTTAACACGCTGAGGTTTACAATTGGGTGTTTATAGGTTAGTTCTCGCCATATAAAAAGCATCAATCCTGAAGCAGAAACCGCCGTTAATATTGTAATTGTTCTGTCGTTGAACCAGTCGTCTTGTTGCCCGTGTTCCAATACAAATTGTAGCGAACCCACGAAGGCGGCAAGAAATGCAATTCCCCACCAATCGACTTGTGACGCTTTTAGTTTTTCGCCATATTTTGGACTTCTCACGAATGTCAATGTTAAAAATGTAGCGATGATTCCAATGGGAATATTGATATAGAAAATATACGGCCAAGAGAAATGATCTACAAAATAACCTCCCAATGGCGGTCCCAAAGTTGGGCCTACAATAACTCCCATTCCGTAAATAGCTTGCGCCATTCCTCGTTTAGCAATAGGATAACTCTCGGTGATAATGGTTTGAGCAGTAACCAATAACGCACCACCACCTAAACCTTGAATGAATCTAAAAGCGACCAGTTCCCAAATGTTTGTGGCGTTTCCGCACATAAAGGAAGCCACGGTAAAAATGATGATTGAAGTAGCAAAATAATTCCGTCTTCCAAATTGTTGCGACAACCAACTGGTCATTGGAATAATGATTACATTGGCAATGGCATAAGCTGTAATTACCCAAGCAACATCGGTTAAAGTTGCCCCTAAACTTCCTCGCATGTTGTTCAAAGCCACGTTTACAATGGTAGT
>CANINJ010000114.1 GCA_947468985.1 Bacteroidota bacterium | reverse complement strand
TAATTATCACCACCCAAAATCACGATTTTATCACCCGCTTTAGGTTTTTGCTTGATGGCTTGATCTAATTTTCCGTAACCAATTCCACCTGCTTGCATGATCACTTTGTCGTAACCTAATTTGCGGTTGTTTTCTTCGTGTTCAAAGGTTAAAATAGAACCCGTAATTAAAGGTTGACCAAATTTATTTCCAAAATCGGAGGCACCGTTTGAGGCTTTTATCAAAATATCCATTGGTGTTTGATACAACCATTTTCTTTCTGCCATTCCGTTTTCCCAAGGTTTATTTTCAGATAAACGGGAGTATGAAGTCATATAAACTGCAGTTCCAGCTAATGGTAATGAACCTTGTCCGCCAGCTAATCGGTCACGAATTTCTCCGCCAGAACCTGTTGCTGCTCCATTAAAAGGCTCAACAGTTGTTGGGAAATTATGAGTTTCTGCTTTTAATGAAATTACAGAATCAAAATCTTTGGTTTCATAGAAATCAGGTTTGTCAGCACTTTTTGGTGCAAATTGCTGCACTCGTGGTCCTTTTACAAACGCCACATTATCTTTGTAAGCAGAAACAATATCGTTTGGATTTTCAGCAGATGTTTTCTTGATTAATTTGAATAGGGAAGAAGGCATTTCTTCTCCATCAATTACAAAAGTTCCGTTGAAAATTTTGTGACGACAATGTTCTGAATTGGCTTGTGAAAAACCAAAAACTTCAGAATCGGTTAGTTTTCGTCCTATTTTAATGGATAAAGTATCCAAATAATCAACTTCTTCTTGGCTCAAAGCCAAACCTTCCGATTTGTTATAACTTGCAATATCATCGATTTCAAGAATGGCTTCTGGTTGACTATTTATGGTAAAAATATCTTGATGTAACGCAACATATTTTTGTGAAAGCATCGGGTCAAAATCTGTGAAATCTGCCGTTACTATTTGAAATTCTTCAATTCTGATAATTCCAGAAATTCCCATATTTTGAGTGATTTCAACGGCATTGGTGCTCCAAGGCGTTATCATTGTGGCTCGTGGGCCTATAAAAAAATCCGTTCCAATTGTATTTAGAACGGATTTCTCTATTTTATTTGAATTGCCAAAAAGCCAGTTTAATTTTGAAATGTCTTGGGCAGAAAGTTCGTTTTGCGATTGAACAGCAAAAACCGTATTGGTCTGGTTTCCGAAGAAGTGAATCATTTTATGTAGTATTGTTGTGTTGCGCAAAATTACTTTAAAAAAGTGCAATGTGCAAAATTAATAAGTAAGGATTAATTATTTTTTTAATTAAACGGTGCATTTTGAAAAGCACCCAAATCTGGTGGTAAAGTCCTGGCAATTCCCAAAATATCGGTCAAAATTAGATATGCCGGATTTCCATTTGCGAAAGCGGCGGAAGTAGCGTCAATATTCAACTTATTTTGATTTGCATTTTGAAATTTAGGGTCTCGATTTCTAATAATATTGGTGTAATGTGTTGCATCAGTATCAAATAAATACAAAGGATTGTTGGTGAATTGATTGGCTGTGTTATTAAATTTGAGCAAACAATTATTGAATTGATAATTGAAATTGGCACCGTCTTTTTTATCCAAAATCATTTCAACTTGGTTGGAACCATAGATAATGCAATTGTCAAATTCCGCCTGATTCAATGCAATTGGGGTAATAATATCATTGATATTACTGTAATTACTCACTAATACCCCAACTTGTTTGGAACTTTGCCAGTTGTTATTGAACGTGCAATGTTTGAAAAGATAGGAACCGCCTTCGGTGCAAGCGATACTTGCCTGACCAGCAGAATTGATGACTAAATTAGTGCCTTCAATTTTTGCAGTTCGAGCCAATATCCCAAGATTGGAACAATTATAAATCTGTGAATTGTCAATTTTTAAAGTGGTATTTGTAGCATTTTCAACATCTCCCACGAAAATTCCAACGGTTGCATTTTTTAAAGTTAAATGATTAATTTGATTGTTGACACTTCCTTGGCTCATCCAAATCAACCCCCATTGTCCGGGAACATCAGAAAAACCAGGTTCTAATCGGTCGCCTTCAAAAATGACTTCTTTTTCTAAAGCGGTAGTTGTAGAAACTTGTCCATTTACTTTTAATGAACCACCATTTCCAACAATAATTCCTGAATTAGCGTGAAAATGTATTCGCGCTCCTGGATCAATATTGAGCGTTTCGCCACTCGGAATTCCCGCATAACCATAGATAACGTAAGGCTTCGTATTTGTCCAATGGTATTCGTCATTGTGATCATTATGGTCTAAAACGAAACCGTAAATTTGATCTTCGCCAAAAGGCAATGATTCATAAGATACTGTGCCAGTTGTGGCATCAACGTACTTTTGTGGGTATAAAAATACCGCATCTTGTATTAAAGTTACCAATTCAACATTTTGTAATTTACTGCCAGAATCAAATTGAATTTGATCGGTGTATAAAAAATCGGTAGGATTTGCATCGGTAATTTCAGCTGTAGTTTCAATGAAAACATACATACTGTCCTTGGCTAAAAGTTCAACATTATTAAATATTTTTCCGTTTTGACCTTGCATTCCATCAATAGTCATTCTGTATTTTGATGCCGCTCCTTTTCCTAATTGGATTTTAGGAATTAAGATGTCATTGTTACTTTTATTATATACTTTTAAAGTGTAAGTGCTTGATCCTATATTAGTAAAAACAGTATCTAAGTAAACTGTATCTTTTGAAAAACCCAAATTACCTGAGTTTGGTTCAAATACAAAATCTTTTCTACACGATGACATTGAAATTAAAATTCCGATAAAAAGGACATAAATTGTATTTCGCATTGCTACTGATTTTTTGTAAAAATAGGTATTAATTTGATAATAATAAATACCCGAACTTCTAATTTGTTAATGGATAACGAAAAAGTATTGATTTTAGTTTGCCAATTTGCATAAGCGCACTAAAATGGTAATAAATTTTCAACTAACCTTATAATGTCTTATTTTTACATCAAAAAAAATGGCTTTCGATAAAGAGAAAATCCTTTCAATGTGTAATGCGTTTTCAAAAAACACTTTGATGGAAACATTAGAAATTGAATTTATAGATGCAGGCGACGATTTTTTAGTTGCCAAAATGCCTGTCAATCCAAGAATTCATCAACCAATGGGATTGTTGCACGGCGGCGCATCAGTAGCTTTGGCAGAAAGTGTGGGAAGTGCGGCTTCAATGTTGTTTGTAAATCCTGAAGAAAGTGAAATTCGAGGCATTGAAATTTCAGCCAATCATTTGAGAAGCAAAAAAGAAGGAATTGTTTTTGGAACTGCAAAAATCATTCACAAAGGACGTAGTTTGCATCTATGGGAAATTAAAATCACCGATGAAGAAGGGAAATTAATTTCGCTTTGTAAACTGACAAATATGGTTTTACAAATAAAAAACAAGTAGTAATTTAAATGTGTTTTAAACTCATACAAATGAAATTATGATTGATTTTTTTATAAAAGTAAAACAACAATTTCAGCAAAACTTGCCGTTTGTAATTTATAGCAAACCCAATATAAATAGTATTTCAGGGCTTTTTCAAAAGAACAATCAGTTGTATTTAACAGAAGATTTCACCGAAAAAGGTTTTGTTTTTGCTCCATTTGATGGCAAACAGGTATTGCTAATTCCAGAGCGGGAATCGGATTTAATTGAAATTGAATACTTTCCAAATCCCATAATTAAAAACTCCAATTCCGAAACTTTTGTAGATGAATTTGCAATAAATAACTTTGAAAATTTAGTTCAAAAGGCAATTGATGCCATTGAAAATAGAAGTTTTAATAAAGTTGTTTTATCACGTGAGGAAGTAATTGATTTGCCAAATTTCGACTTGGTTTCATTATTTGAAAGATTAGTAAATACCTATCCCACAGCCTTTGCTTATTGCTGGTTTCATCCTGAAATTGGTTTGTGGATGGGTGCCACGCCGGAACGATTGCTCAAAGCAAATGGTAATGAATTTCATACTGTAGCTTTGGCAGGAACGCAGTTATTTCAAAATAATGAGGCAGTAATTTGGGGAAATAAAGAGCAGGTTGAGCAACAATTTGTCACGGATTATATATTGGAAACAATTAATAATGTGACTTCTGAAGTCGAAATTTCAGCGCCATATACATTAAAAGCTGGAAATTTATTGCATTTGAAAACAGATATTAAAGGAAATATTAATGAAGACGCATCATTAAAACAATTAGTTTTACTTTTGCATCCAACGCCAGCAGTTTGTGGTTTACCAAAAAGTAGTGCTAAAGATTTTATTATTGAAAATGAAGGATATAATAGAAGTTTTTACGCTGGTTTTTTGGGTGAAATAAACAAAAATGAAAATTCAGAAACGGATTTATTTGTGAATTTAAGATGTATGCAAATACAATCAAAATTGGATAAAATAGAAGCCCATTTATATATCGGTTGCGGAATCACAAAAGATAGCAATCCTGAAAATGAATGGCAAGAAACAGCGAATAAAGCAATGACAATGAAAAATATTATAGTATGAAATTAGGTATACTTGCCTTTGGCGCTCATCCAGACGATGTAGAATTAGGATGTTCAGGAACTATTGCAAAAGAGATTTCCTTGGGAAAAAAAGTTGGAATTATCGATTTGACACGTGGCGAATTAGGAACTCGTGGTTCGGTTGAAATTAGGAATAATGAATCGGAAGCTGCGGCAAAAATTCTAGGAGTTTCCATCAGAGAAAACCTAGATATGCGTGATGGTTTTTTTCTAAATGATGAAAGTCACCAAATGAGAATCATTGAAATCATTAGAAAATACAAACCAGAAATAGTTTTATGCAATGCAATTGATGACCGTCATATTGATCACGCAAAAGGAAGCAAATTAGTTTCTGACGCTTGTTTTTTATCAGGATTGGTTAAAATAGCAACTTCTATTGATGGGATTCAACAAGAGGCTTGGCGACCAAAATTAGTGTATCATTATATTCAATGGAAAAATATTGAACCTGATTTTGTTGTTGATATTACAGGTTTTATCGATAAAAAAGAAGCTTCAATTTTGGCTTACGGTTCTCAGTTTTACAACCCTAATTCCGAAGAACCTGAAACTCCAATTGCAACAAAAAACTTCTTGGAAAGTATTCATAATCGTTCCCGAGAATTAGGACGATTAATAGGAACGGAATATGCTGAAGGATTTACCGTAGAAAGGTATTTGGCAGTCAATAGCTTAGGGAATTTGATTTAATTATTTGATTTTTTCCTTTGCAAAATAAAACTTTTGACTTATATTTGCACTCGTTAAAAATGGTGGTTGTAGCTCAGCTGGTTAGAGTATTGGTTTGTGGTGCCGAGGGTCGCCGGTTCGAACCCGGTCAGCCACCCAAAAACGCAAAAGCTTCGAAGTAATTCGAAGCTTTTTTTGTTTGTATAGTTTTAAGATTGATTAAAATCTAATTCACAATTATTTTTTTGGTTACTGAATTTTTATCAGAAGATAATTTTAAAAAGTAAAAACCTTGAGGTAAATTTTCTAATGAATACGAACCATTGAATGAAACGGGATTTTTAACTTCTTTAATTATTTGACCATTAATAGAAGTAATTTGAATAGTATCAATTAAAGCGGCAGTTTCTATGGTAATGGAATGATTGTTAGTTGGATTTGGATAAATATTAATTTTAGCGATTTGTAATTCATTTGTTGATAAAGCCGCACAAGCATCAGCCCAAATAAGACAAGCATATTCTGGATGATCAATAAATGGATTTCTATTTCCTTGATATGAAAAAATGGCGTTATTTCTTTTAGTTTCTTTTATGCTAACTGGATCTAAAATATTCCAAGTCAGTAGAATATTTAAAAATGTTGGAGAAAATACATTATCATTACTTCCGTCAAACATATCTTTAGATTGGACACTTGCAGATAAATAAAACGCATTCATTTGTTCCTCATAACGAGTCGCAAAATACAATAATGAACGGGCAATATCTCCTTTAAATTCATCAATCGGTTCAAATACCGTTAAGGCGTAACCAGCTGAATAACCAGAATTTAAATTAAATCCTTTTTTTGAACCATTCATTGAGGTATAACTTGCAATTTGTACTATACCGAACGGAAAATTATCTCTTGTTCCATTTACTTTCCCATCTACAGGCATTACATGAAAAGGATCATTTTTCATAGGATTTATAGCGACATTTTCAAAATAAGCTTGAGGAACCAAATGCTCTCTATTATAGCAAATACCTTCAGTTGAATAGGATCCACATTGATTAGTACCATAAGTATATACATAAGGATCTGTCCCTAACGGATTTTCAGAATAAATATCTACAATAGAATTGTCATTTTCAAACCCAATACCATTATCTCTATCAGTTGTTG
>CANINJ010000113.1 GCA_947468985.1 Bacteroidota bacterium | reverse complement strand
CATCTGGACCGCCTTTTTCAATAAATTTTTCTCTGTGTAAATGCGTTGAACCTTTTCCGCCTTTTCCAGAGGAAACATATATTTTTACATAATCTACGAAATTTCCTTCAGTCATTATTTTTAGTATTCAGTGTTCAGTGTTCCGTTTTTAGTATTCAGTTATTACTGAACACTAAAAACGGAACACTGAGCACTATTATTTTACGGTTTTCACCATTACTTTATCAATCCTCACGCCATCCATATCGATTACTTCAAGCTCATATTTCTGCCAAATTAACTTTTCTCCTTGCTTTGGAATTCGAGACAATTCGGTCATAATCAAACCACTTACTGTGGTAACTTCATAGTCATTTGTCAATTCGTCCAACTCAAAATAAGTTAGAAAATCGTGTAATGAATAATGCCCATCAACAAGCCAAGTCCCGTCTTCTCTTTCAATTAATTGATAATCATCATTATTGAAATCGGCTGCATCGCCAACAAGTGCTTCCAAAATATCATTCAATGTAATTATTCCTTGAAAAATCCCGTATTCATCAGACACAAAAGCATAATGAACGCCACTTTTTTTGAAATTTTCTAAAGCTTTATACGCCGATGTTTGCTCCATAATGAAAGGCGCGTCGGTCATTATTTTTTCTAAATTGAAAGCTTCATTGTCTATATTCGAAAATATATTTTTCAGATTCACAACTCCAACAATATCGTCATAATTTTCACCATAAACAGGATATACAGAATGCAATTCCTTTAGCATAAATTCTTTAACTTGCTCTCTATTAGATGCTAATGGCAAAAAAACCACTGATTGTCGGTGTGTCATTAGCGAATTTACTTTTCGGTCGCCAATGTGAAATACACGTTCCACAATATCTTGCTCAATTTCCTGAACTTCTCCGCCTTCGGTACCTTCTTTTATAATTGCTTTGATTTCTTCCTCTGTAACTTTTCCGTCGGCAGAAGGCTTAATCATTAATATTTTTAATAAAAATTCCGTTGAAATTGTAAGCAACCAAATGAATGGTGCGGTCGCAATTGAAATCATTTTCATCGGAATTGCTACTGCTTTTGAAATTGCTTCGGGATGGTTTAATCCAATTCTTTTTGGTAATAACTCACCCAGAACTAAAGAGAAAAAAGTCAATATTATAACAACAAACCCAACGGCAATTGTATGCGAAAAGGGTTTTAAAACTTCAAATCCACTCACAAATAACTGAACAGAGGTTGTAATTGTATCACCACTAAAAATACCAGTTAAAATACCAATTAACGTTATCCCAATTTGAGTAGTTGACAACAATTTATTGGGTGTATTAGCCAAATCCAAGGCAACTTGTGCGCTATGATTTCCTTTTTTAGCAGCATTTTCTAATCTGTTTTTCCTCGCAGATATCAATGCGATTTCCGACATTGCAAAAACGCCGTTTAAAACAATTAAAAAAAGTATTATTAGTATTTCCAATTTGTATTTATTTGGTTTTTAATTTTGTAAATGAATTTACAACTGTTCAATTACTGCGCTCAATCGTTCCGTGATTTCCTGAATAGAACCAATCCCATTCACAGGATAAAACTTGTTTTGATTGCTGTAATATTCCATCAAAGGGGCTGTTTTTTCATTGTATTCTTGGTAACGATTTCTAATTTTATCTTCGTCTTGATCGTCAACTCTTCCGCTTGTTTTACCTCTTTCTAATAATCGTTGAATTAGAATTTCATCATCTGCTTCTAATGCAATTGTAGCGGTAACTTCCCAGTTTTTTGTTGCTAAAAAAGTATCCAATGCTTCTGCTTGTGCCAAAGTTCTTGGAAAACCATCAAATAAAAACCCTTTTGTGTCTGGATTTTTTTCTACTGTATCTTGCAACATTTTAATGGTAACTTCATCTGGAACTAAATCTCCATTGTCCATATAGCTTTTCGCTAATTTGCCTAAATCTGTATTATTCTGAATATTAAATCTGAAAATATCACCAGTTGAAAGATGCGTTAAATGGTATTTTTCTTTTAAAAATTCTGCTTGAGTTCCTTTTCCAGCACCTGGCTTTCCAAATAAGACAATGTTAATCATGATGTAATGTGTGTTGTTTTTTAGTTAATTTATTTTAATTGATATACTTCAGGTAAATTTCTTCCCAATCCATCATAATCTAATCCAAATCCAACGATGAATTTATTTGGAATTCGAATACCTACATAATCTATTTTTATATCTTTTTTAAATGCATCAGGTTTGAAAAAAAGTGTCGCTATTTTGAAATGTTTTACGTTTTGTTTTTTAAATAATTCTTTCAATTCTAAAACCGTATTTCCGGTATCAACGATGTCTTCAATAACAATTACGGTTCTTCCAGATAAATCTTGGTTCAAACCAATCAATTGTTTTACTTCATTTGTAGATTCGGTTCCTTCATAAGAAGCCAATTTTATAAAACTCACTTCACAAGGTTTTTTATAGTGTTTCATAAAATCTGAAACTACCATAAAAGCGCCATTCAAAACACCTACAAAAACTGGAGTTTCATCTGCGAAATCTGCTTCTACTTGAGCTGCCATTGTTGCAATAGCAAAATCTATTTCTTCTGCAGAAATAAATGGAACAAATTGTTTGTCGTGAAGTTGTATCATTTTTAAGGTTTTAAATAATCTGCAAAGATATAGAATTCGTAGCACAGATTAAGTATTAAAGTTATGGAATTTGTTTTATAAAAGTTCATATTATATTATAAGGATTGAAATTTCATTAAAAACTATTAAAGCTAAAATTGTCAATTATTATTTGTTAACTATATTTGCATGACAAACACAACAAATGAATTATTTTTCTTCCGATTTTAAATTAGGAATACTCGGTGGAGGTCAACTCGGTAAAATGATGTTGTTTGACACTCGAAAATTCGACATTCAAACCTACGTTCTTGATCCAAGTGATGAAGCGCCTTGTAAAATTGCTTGCAATAAATTTTTCAAAGGAAATTTGATGGATTTTGAAACCGTTTATAATTTCGGGAAACAAGTTGATGTTTTAACTTTCGAAATCGAATTGGTAAATCTTGAGGCTTTAGAAAAATTAGAAAGCGAAGGAATCAAAGTTTTTCCATCACCAAAAACCTTACGACTGATTCAGAATAAAGGAATTCAGAAAGATTTTTATTCTCAAAATAATATTCCAACGGCAGCGTATCAAAGATTTGAAAATTTAGATTCTCTAAAATCGGAAATTAAAAATATAAAATTACCTTTTGTATGGAAATGCACCGAATTTGGATATGACGGAACAGGTGTAAAAATCATCCGAACTCATTCAGATTTAGATAATTTACCTAATGTAGAATGTATTTCAGAAGAAATGATTCCGTTCAAAAATGAATTGGCGGTAATTGTTTGCCGAAATCCATCAGGCGAAATAAAAACCTATCCAGTTGTCGAAATGGAATTTCATCCCGAAGCAAACCAAGTGGAATATGTAATTTGCCCTGCAAGAATTGATGATGAAGTGGCGGAAAAAGCACGAGCAATCGCTTTGAAAGTTTCCGAAAAATTAAATCATGTTGGTCTTTTAGCAGTCGAAATGTTTCAAACCATAAACGACGAAATCATTGTAAACGAAGTCGCCCCACGCCCACATAATTCTGGACATCACACAATAGAAGCGAGTTATACTTCCCAATTTGAAAATCATTTACGAGCAATTCTTAACTTACCTTTGGGAAATACCGATAGTAAAGTTGCTGGAATTATGGTAAATTTGGTGGGCGAAGAAGGTTTTTCAGGCGATGTAATTTACGAAAATATAGAAACTATTTTGGGTTGGAATGGTGTAACGCCACATATTTACGGTAAAAAACAAACGCGTCCTTTTCGAAAAATGGGACACGTAACCATTGTAAACCAAGATATCAAAGTAGCACGAAAAATTGCCGAAGACGTTAAGAATACAATTAGAGTTATAAGTAATAAATAATCAAACACAAATTTCACAAATTAGCACAGATTTAATTTGTGTAAATCAGTGAAATCAGTGTTAAAATAAAAAACGACAATGAAAGTAGCCGTAATAATGGGAAGCATTTCCGACATGCCAATAATGCAAGAAGCAATTGACATTCTAAATGGTTTTGACATCGAAATCGAAGTTGATATTGTTTCTGCACACCGAACTCCCGAAAAACTGTTCGATTTTAGCAAAAACGCCCATCTTCGAGGAATATCGGTTATCATTGCCGGAGCTGGTGGAGCTGCTCATTTGCCTGGAATGGTCGCGTCAATGTCGCCACTTCCCGTAATCGGAGTGCCTATAAAATCAAGTAATTCTATTGATGGTTGGGATTCCGTTTTGTCTATTTTACAAATGCCAGGTGGCGTCCCTGTTGCAACCGTTGCTTTAAACGGAGCTAAAAATGCTGGAATTCTTGCCGCACAAATTATCGGAACGCAAGACAAATGTGTTTTAGATAAAATCGTTTTTTACAAAGAAGGTTTGAAAGAATCCGTGAATAAATCTTCGGATAACTTAAAGAAATAATAGCTTTTTTTTAAGAGCTATTTCCCGCCATTCACTGCAATCTTTTCTTTTTTAAAGAAAAAAAGAAAAGGATTTCCGTTTCTATCGGGGCTAAAAAAAGTTTAGAATTCAATTCTCGATTCTATTTTCAAATCGTATTAGCCTATTAAAATTAAATCAGAAACATATTATGAGCATATTAACTCAATATTTCAAAACTAAATTCAATACTGCGCCTTTTTCTCAAATTAAAAATGAAGATTATCTTCCTGCATTTCAAGAAGGAATCGCATTGGCAAAAGCCGAAATCGACGCTATTGTAAACAATTCCGACAAACCAACATTCGAAAATACAATCGAAACCTTGGCATTTAGCGGAAACACTTTAGATCGAATTTCAAGTGTCTTTTTCAATCTAAATTCTGCAGAAACCAGTGACGAAATGCAAAAAATCGCACAAGAAGTTTCTCCTTTATTATCTGAATTTGGAAATGACGTTCGCCTAAACGCTGCTTTATTTGCAAAAGTAAAAGCGGTTTACGAACAAAAAGAAACTTTAAATCTAAACCCAGAACAAACCACACTTTTAGATAAAAAATACAAAAGTTTTTCCAGAAATGGTGCCAATTTATCCGATGATAAAAAAACCATTCTACGAGAAATCGACAAAGAATTATCGAAATTGAGTTTGCAATTTGGCGAAAATGTTTTGGCTGAAACCCAAGCGTTTCAAATGCATCTAACCGATGAAAAAGATTTAGCAGGTTTGCCAGAAGGGACAATAGAAGCCGCTCATTCTTTGGCGAAAAGCCTTGAAAAAGAAGGTTGGATTTTTACTTTGGATCATCCAAGTTATATTCCGTTTGTAACGTATTCCGACAATCGGGAATTGCGTAAAAAAATGGCAATTGCTTTCGGAGCACGTGCGTTTCAAAACAATGAATTCGATAATCAGGAAATCGTTTTAAAAATTGCAAAATTACGTTTCGATAGAGCACAAGTATTGGGTTACGCAACGCACGCTCATTTTGTTTTGGAAGAAAGAATGGCTGAAAATCCAGAGAAAGTAAAAACGTTTTCCAACGATTTATTGGCAAAAGCCAAACCAGCCGCTCAAAAAGAATTCGCCGAATTGACTGCTTTCGCTAAAAAATTAGACGGAATTGACCAATTAGAAAAATGGGATGGCGCGTATTATTCAGAGAAATTGAAACAACAATTATTCAATTTAGACGATGAAACATTGAAACCTTATTTCCAATTAGAAAAAGTTTTAGACGGAGCTTTTACAGTAGCTCAAAAATTATACGGAATCACATTTGAAGAAATTTTCGACATTGATACATACCACGAAGAAGTAAAAACGTATGAAGTTAAAGATGAAGACAATCAATTAGTTGCCATTTTTTATGCTGACTTTTTCCCAAGAAAAGGAAAACGAAATGGCGCTTGGATGACTTCTTATAAATCGCAATATATTAAAGACGGCATCAACGAAAGACCGCACATTTCAAACGTTTGTAATTTTACAAAACCCACAGAAACAAAACCATCCTTATTGACATTCAACGAAGTAACCACTTTATTTCACGAATTCGGACACGGTTTGCACGGAATGTTGGCGAATACCACGTATCCAAGTTTGTCGGGAACAAATGTATATTGGGATTTTGTGGAATTGCCAAGTCAGATTATGGAAAACTGGTGTTATGAGGCGGAAGCATTGGCTTTATTCGCCTATCATTATCAAACTGACGAAATGATTCCGATGGAATTAGTTCAAAAAATCAAAGAAAGCGCGAGCTTCCAAGAAGGAATGGCAACGATGCGCCAATTGAGTTTTGGATTGTTGGATATGGGTTGGCACGGACAAGAT